>JAKAUD010000245.1 GCA_021827885.1 Thermoplasmata archaeon
ATGAAATCAGTTGCTGTAGTTCTTACTATGTGAATATTAATTCTACCCTGCAGCAGGTCAGAGTTTGATTTTTTTTGGCCAATTCTTTTTACAGATATCTTGCAACATTTATCTTCTCCATACATTTGAGGAAGAATCTTGCCGAGATAATCTGGCAATGTTGCAGATGAAAACATTAACTTTACTTCCTCTCTTACCAGCAAAGTTGATGCGAGCAACATTGAGGCTTGGTCTCTTGAAAATACGTGAAACTCGTCAAAAATTATGCAATAAACATTATCTTTCATTAACTCACTGAGCATATCCTGTTTGCTACCTGCGTTGTAATGATTGTTAATAAGATTGTAAAATAGTGTGGGATTTGTCAGTACGAACTTCCTGTTCTCCAATATGTTGCTTATGGCCATTCTTCTCGTGAAATCGTGAAATCCTAAATTTCTTTTTTCACGCATTAGTTTGTTTATTGAAGATGCATTGAGGAGAGCTACGTTATTTTTCTCAAGTTTTTCTAATGCGTAAAACGCCTCATTAGATAGGAGATTGTTTGGAAAAACTATGAGAACAGTCTTTCCTTCTTTTCCCATTAATCTGAACCCGTGCGTCTTTCCAGCTCCGGTTGGAGCAGACAAAATAGCAACTTTCTTACAACTATTTACAAATTGCACCATTTCTTGCTGGAATTCTCTCAGCTCCCCTTCTAAACTTATATAAGAAGGTTGGATTTCATACGTTATATCCTCAAAATTATGTATCATAAATGCCTATCAGATCCTCCCTGTTCAACATACCAATCAGGAAATACTGAAGAACGGTATGATTGCTGTAATCATAGTTGAGTTTAGGGATTTCTTTTCCCAAGATATTCTGTATAGTATAAGCATTTATTACTGCCTTGAAATCATGACCATGATATTCCTGAAGCTTCAGAATGCCTGTTTTGTTGTTACCAATCCTTAATGCAACAGGGAGCTCTAAAAAATCCTCTGTTGTTATAAAATAAGAATAAAACACGTTTCCCGGCTTAATTGGCTGTTGAAAATAGAAGTTCTTGTACATCTTTGAACCTTCTCGAAAGCCAGGATAAGAACTTGTCCCATTATAATCGATGCCCTGCATAGTATTTCGAATCATGTTCTTCATGAAAATAGTATCTTTTCCTTCTCCAAAAGCCAGTTTTTCACTAATTCCAACTGTATACCAGAATGGAAAGCTTGCAAGTTCCTCATATGTTGGTTGAAACTTTGTAGGATACTGGTATCCAAGCTTTCCAAGCTGATGTAGGGTTGCATATTTCAATGCGATATCACCAATAAAATCTGACGATCGCATTCCTCCAGCGGCAGGTACGTAATAGTAGTTAACAGGGCTGATGGTCTCTATTTTTACGGGGATAATTTTATTATTTTTCATTCCAAAATTCACCCCAGTCCTCATCCATCTTATTTAGGAGAACAGAACCTAGGGACCGGAGCCGATCAGCTGAATGCCTTACTTCATTTACTTCATTCATTAAGCCTCTAAGATCCTCACTTTCCAGAATATCTTGCCCATAGGCTGTGTGCATCTCATCAATTACTAACTTTTCAGGGTCATAGGAATTAGATGTCCATGCTTTCATAAGTGTAGAATACGAGCTGACTTGGGTTTCCTGCTTTGAAAAACCTATTCCGACAATGTGATTTCTGATATTATCTCCAAGTATTGCTGTTCTAGCGCCGTATCTGGATGTTCCACTTATAGCTAGCAATGCTAGCAAAAGCATTTCATATGAGCTGTTTTCCATTGAAATATATCGTATAAGCTTGACACCTGGTCTAACGTAAGGAGTGTTGAAAAGAGCATTAGATTTAGGAGTACCGGATTGCTCATGAAGGATTGTTCTATCTTCTGATAAAGTATTGTGGGTATATCTCAGCGAAATCCTTGCCAGGGGTTCATAACTGTATGACCAGTCATAAAACATTCTAGAGGCAATTCCTGCTGCTTCGATTCCAGACCCTGTGCTTGAATCACCAAATATTAAGCTAGAAGGATTTTTCAGTAGTTTCTTCTTTAAGACCATGTTCCTGTTGTATTCTTCTGGTATGATCCCTCCGGCTTTGCGCAACTCCGACAAAAGATATGATCTCTCAGCTCCACGCCATTTCTGGGCGGGAACAACAAGCCTTTCCGCTCCCTCAAAATACTCGCTTGTCAATTCAGTGGCATCATTGTTTCTATTTATAAGGAATCCTATTGTTTCCGACACAATACCTATTTTAAGAAACGCTCCGTAGTTTTTTTTGAGGTCTATTTCTTCTATTTTTAGTAGCTTCTTTCTTTCCACCAATTTCTCAATTATTTCCAACATTCTAGTTTTCATCTCCCTTTCCATTTCTCATATATTCAAATTCGAAAGCATCAATAAGATAGGATTTCATAGAACCCGCAGGAACTCTAGAGTTAAAATCCTCTTTGAGCAAACTGATTAACTTGTCAGCAAAGTCAGCGATGTCTCCTTCTTTTGGCTTCCAACTTATATCCTTATCTCTTTCTAGAGTTTTCAAAATATTTCCTGCAATAAACTCTTTATATTCAGACAAATCTCTTTCTTCGCCAGTTGTGATGGACACCTTTACTTTTTCGATTACTTCAAGGCTGTCCCTTAACATCCACGTTCTGTCGCTACCACTCATATTCCATTTTGGTTTTACCATTCTCGCTGCTGATTTAGCCAGTTCCGTTACGTTCTTCATCTTTTTTTCACCACCATTTTCCACTCCATAACCTAGTTTCCTCAGACTTTCTATTTTCTCCGAAAATTGCTTTCCGAAGCCTGTTCTCCTTTTCTCATTGCCGCCGAAAACCAGCTTATGAACATAATAAAATAAAGACATTGGTTGGTTTATATAGTCTAAAATCACCTTTGCTGTCTCCTTAAAATTTATCTTAGTTACAGATCCATTAACTACAACATTAAACGTCGATATTCTGTCAAGAACTCCTTCCACTTGATTACACCTGATTCTATCCCATCCCATTGCTGAACAAATTGAACTTCCGACTTCGATCCGTATTGCCTCTTGCTGATCCTGAAAGAATGGTGCATTGGAAAAGGCAAGCCTAATAAGCATTTTTGTTCTCCTATACAGATTCGCTGCCTGATAAATCCTTCTCAAAACCTCAGACTCAGATTTGAGGTCCCTAACAGAATAGAAATAAGCGCTGTCAAGTCTCACTTCTCTACTCCTTGTTTTTATCGTGTCAATTGAAAGTTTCAAATCATTCATTTCGGAAAGTTCTTCGGTGGCGGTATAAGATAATTTTGTGAGGTATGCAGACATATCAATGAAAGGGATCGCACCTGGAAACGAAAGAAACATCAAGCATTCATCGCTGTTTTTGGACTGTGGTACAAGATTTTTTCTCAGAGCAAATTCGAACTTGGAAATTCTGTCAATTTTTCCATTAGATATTCCAGAGGTGGGAAGACGGTTATTGAATGTTTGCGTGTTTAACCCAGAGAGATTCTCTCCTGTAGCTCTTTCTGATGCAGGATACGCATTTATCATGGACATATTGAATTTACCAGGAACTTTCGGCAATCTGAGGGAGTCCAACTTCGGAACTATTATCGTGGAAAGTATTCCGTTATAATTTATTGCATCCTGACCATGATTCAGGTCTGATAATACTTCGTCCACTAGGACATTCCAATTGATGTCTTTTTCTTGGATGAGGAATGGCAGTAATAAAGCCGAGTTTCTTTGAATTTTACCAAGAAGCCCTTTGAGAATACTATTTTCGTATTTCGTTAAAATGGATTCTAATAATACTCTTAGTTTGTTGGCTTCAGTAGAATTCAGGGTAGATTTAAGCTGGACGTATCTCGACATAAAAATTTTCAGTCTCTCCTCATTACCTTCCGCGTCAATTTCTTCATTTATTTCAAGACCGTCTCTTAACGAAGCTTTTTTCCTTTCATTTATGGTTCTGAAATTAACTGAAAAACTATTTATCATTGATCTAACCAGATCACTATATCCCTCAGCTGACCCTCTATTGATAGAATTAATTTCAATGTCTTCTAACCACATACATTTCCTGAACTTATCCTCCTGACCTACATATCTTGAAATAGACTCCCTTGTATGCTTCACTATTCCTGAAGCAGAATTAATCACACTCCTGTCATTGAATGACAATAGATTTTCAGGTTCAAGAATCTGGTTTACAAGTTCCTCTAAAGTTTTTCCCAAGTTAGACAGAATTATTGAATTATCACCGTCCAGAACGAAAAATATTGCTCTGTTAGTGCTCCACAGGTAAAAACCGCTGTAATTTTCAATAGTCATTTTAGTGGCTTTTCTAGCTACATCTTCACAAGCATATAACGAAGTACTGGAAAACTGAATTTTCTTTAACCATTTCCCAGGAATTACAGGTTCACTACCCCAATATATTGATTGTTCTTCACTGTGAACACCATCGAAGGCATTATGATTAAATCTGCTAGACAGTTTATCGGCCAGTTTAGAAAAATTTGACTCAAATATCATATTGAATCTCTGCGTTGAGTCCTTTATAATATTGTATGAAGTTCCATTCTCAGTGGAAAATGCTGCTTGGTAGATCTCATCATCTGTAAGATTAAGATTAGCCTTTATGTCATCAAAGTACTTTTTTACAAGATCAAATAGAGATTCCTTATTTGCCATTCTGTAGTCTGCACCGGTTATCTTATTATAGTCATGGAAAAGATAACAAAATATTGATCTTTTTAATGATATGATTTCCTTTGATAAGTCGTTTGAACTTACTGGCGCTTTCTGGTACCAGTAGTCTAACACCTTGAGGGCCATTGAAATCCCAGAAAAAATATGGGCTAAATAATCCATATCGTTATGTCTTGAGAACTTCTCAGTTTCATTCCCCCCTTTGGCACACCTATTCCATTCTCCTGAGTTCCAAATCTTACTAAGAACCTCAGAAACTGCCCAGTCGAAAATTTCCGCGAGAAATGATGATTTGAAATCCATTATCCCCATAATGTGGGTGTTATCCCAAGATGTATCTGTCATTTAGATTACCTCCCAACAACCTAGTCCTAGACCTGTCTTTGAACCCAGACCACGATGATAAAGAACTTCGAGTATACCTGGATCTCCAATCATTTCCCCTCTAATGTCAAATGCACGAGTCATAGACTCTTTTTGGGAGCCACTGGAAATTCTTACAGTCTTAGGATGTTTTTCTAATACCTTAATTGAGATATCGTCAACGACGCTTTCACTAATTCCAAATTGATTCTTCAAGGACCACTTTGTGACGAGATTGAGGTTTTCTTCAACTCTTTCTGCATCAGTTACAAACAATTTCCTGTTGTCAAATTTTCTTACGAGAACAGGGGAAAGGGTTCTGAATCTCACCTGTTTTTGACCATTTAGTTTCCCCGGGGAATCCCTGACAGATTTAACCTCATATATTGTGTTAACTATCTTAATAAAAGGATCCGCGGAAAGTCCCAATCTGAAATATGGTCCAATTTTATTATCGATTGACCTCAATATAAAGAACCCACTCTGTATATCAAGTCCCCCATCCCCGTATTTTGCCACTTTGCTTATTATATTGCTGATTGTATGAATACCCGGTTGGCTTTTCTGATGTAGTCTCTTTATTTCTTGCTGATATGTTTGAAGCTTAGAATAAACTGATATTGAGAGATAATAATTGTATTCAAAAGGAATAATCTTTCCCTCGGTTCTTTCGATAGAAACAATTGAAGTATGCATAAAGTTATAAGCTAGATTTCTATTTAAATGTTATGATACATAACGACGAAAGTTCTTCTTCGCTGATAAGCAATGAAACAAAAATTACGTTAGTAACCTTTATCGGATTTCAAGAACATCTAGTTATTAATTTTTTGAAGACTTATATAAAAAGAGACGTAAGAGAAGTGATCCTCTTTACCTCAGTTTTACCAAAGTCTGAAATGGAAGGCCAAACGAGAATAAATGTGGAAATACGTAAAAAGTGTATCAGCTTAATTAGGGATTCCTTGGGCAACATGGCAACGATTAGACTTATAGAACTTGAGAATATTTGGGACTTTCAGGAATATTATTCCAACCTTTCGAAAGTTTTCATGGACAAGGCCATATTGAACATAAGCGCCGGGCCTGCTGTTTTTTCAGCTGCAGGCATGATATGGGCATTGGAGAATGGTCACAGCGTGAGTTACAGTGTAGAATATCATAACGGTGTTAGACTTGTTTCTTCCGTGTTTGCACTGTTAGACTTAAGACCGTATATCAATTCCATCTTTTCCACTGACAATGTTGACAAGATGATTATAGATGGTCTGAAAAACGGCCTTAGCAATACTTTGCAGTTACACGAATATGTTAAAAGTGTAATGAGATTTAATATATCGCTAAGATCCATAGAAAATCACATTAAAAAGTTATATAATTTAGGTATTGTAGAAATAACAAGGGGAAGAATCAATAAAATTAGTTTCAGTCAAAATTGGAGCAAAATTGGAGCTCTACTACGAAAGCAATAGAATTCGAACAAAGACAGTTACATTATATTTAACCCATTAATATTCAATACAGGGTGGCAACTGAGTAATATCATAGAGTT
This sequence comes from Thermoplasmata archaeon, assembly GCA_021827885.1. The sequence goes on from JAKAUD010000245.1 coordinate 6,631, forward strand.
CAGAATTATGTGTATAATTATGGGGCAGCCTTCCTTTCGCTTAACTTTCTGCAACCAACTTCCTGCAGTTATAATACCATATAATGACTCTATTGAGGCAGATCTCTTACGAACCAGCTCCTCGATATATATTATCTCCTTTATCACTCTCTTAATTATATTTAAAGAGGGAAGCTCTTTATATTGTCTGGATACTGGAAATATATGAATAAGATGTTAAGGTGTCTTCTTCACATTGTAAAACGATCTGAGATACTTTTAAGATCACCTTTTCCTGAAGTGATTAAATCTATCTATGGGTTCCGTAGTATACAATCCGAATAACGCACTGAGACCAAACCCCCATTTCATTCAGGCGTATTTGTTTCAAGATTCTTGAACAGTGCGTTACTGGAAATCAACTCTTGTAAACATCTTGAATATCCACTAATCCAGTTTATGTATACCATTCACAAATAATAGAAGAGTTCCTTTAATTACGATTATAGAGATCTTTCTATGAAAATGTCTTAAGCCATCAATAAAAATCAGAAAAAAATCAAATAAACTTG
>JAKAUD010000123.1 GCA_021827885.1 Thermoplasmata archaeon
TGCAAGCAACAGCCTAGTATAACATGAACCGTAATCATAAAAGTGATTTCCCGTTATCCCTCTTTGCTCAGAGAATTTGAGTTTCTGACACATCTAATATCTCCTTTGGAACAAGCATGTCGGGGTAAACTATGTGTGAAACCTCTTCAAACGCTGATTTAAAAGCGTCTATGTCTCGGGAATTTCCGTTCATTCCGTCCTCTATGAAATCATTGAAATTTCTTACCAGAGTATTCCTGAATTTTTCCCTGTCCCTCATTTCTGACTCATTGACCTGAAAAGAACTCATAGGTACTGTATATTCTAGAGTAACGATCATTGGAGTATCATAAAAATGTGTCACTGTGAACACTTGAAGCTCTTCGTTAGGCAAATAGTATTTGCACCACTTTTTGATCCATCTCAAGTCTTCGGTTGTAACTATGGAACTTCCATCGCTTCTGGTAATCTTAACGAATATGGTAATGCTCTGACCTCTGAAATATCCAAGTGATGATAGGAACTGTTCCCACCATTCCTTAAGCGCTAGTGATTCAGATTTGTTCAATCGTGCTTCTGTCAACACGCGGTAAACATAACTGTCAAAGTTAAGCACGGACTGAAACACATCCTGAATCGTTATATCGGAATTTGACTTCAGAAGTTCAATAATCTGATTCTTCAAATTGTTTCGTACAGACCTGATGGCACATAGTGCCATGAATGCCGCGAAATGTTTTTTTATTCTGGAAGCATAAGATTCTCTCGATCTGAGTATTAATCTTAGAGACTTCTCGAGTTCTATAAAACTGTCCGCCTTTTCTGGTAAGTTCTTTAATACATCCCTGTCAACGTGTATGGTAACACTCCCAGGGGCACCAGATCTACCTATTCTTCCATATCTTTGTGACAGATTTTCTAGATATAAGCCTGGTTCTATGTGAGCTTCATCAATATCTAAGTTTAGCCCTTGTTCTGCAGCGTTTGTGGCTATAACAAACTGCTCTTTATTTGAATACTCCTTCTTTGTTGTCGACCTCTGCATGAAACCCGTCAGTTCCTGGATTTCTTCCTGATGAATGCCTATTTCGAGCAGATGATTTATGGCCCTTTCTGCATCAACTTTATGATCGAATAAGTAGAGAGTTCTTGCAGGTGTAGAAATAGTGGCGTCTTTAAATTTGTCGAGCATCTTTTCATCGGAAAATTTTAAGTTTACTAAACCACGTACCTTTCTTGAGTACCCGTTTCCGTCATGGGTTGTGATCACGCTCAAAGTATCGTACGTTAATTTCATCCCAGTTATAATTGTCATTACCTTTTCATCAGGAGTTGCGGATGCAAAAATCACCTTCAGGTGGTTACCTGTCAATCGGGACAGCATAATGAAGGCGAGTATTTTGCCCAGTTCTTCCTCACCATACACATGATATTCGTCGAAAATGATAGCGTCTAATTTAGCAAATATGTCCTCTGGATTTCTCAATTTGCCAATATTGAAATTTGGTGACTTCATTTGAGATGTATAATAGAACCCAGAAATTAGTAATGAGATAATATCAGGATTTGAAATCAATATATCATTTCCTGTGAAGCTAAAACTTATTTCATCCTGTCTTTGAATCGGATTACGCTGAACAAGGTCCTTTCCGGTCAGTTTCCTTATACGAACATCCCCAATTTCGGCGTGCTCTCTAATGGACTTGGTGAGACTTTCGTATATCTGGTTGATTAGAAGATTTGTTGGAGATATGATCAGAGTCTTCCTTCTTTGAAAGACATTCATATTGCAGAACGTTGGAAGACCAAATGATAAAGTTTTACCGGTTCCAGTTGGCGCATTTACAAACAAGCAATCAAATTGAGAGTTGAATATATCTCGAATTTTAACTTGAAATTGATGAAGTGCCATGCCTAAAAATGATTCATTGGAATATGAAAGATATTCTGGCTCAAACCTAAATTCTTTAGATGACAAGATAAACCTCAGCTGTATGGCTGAAATAATCCGGATACTAACTTAAGTGGCAAGTTTTGCAGTAAAGTATATTGATACGAATTGTTTTCAATATACAGGTTTGGTTCTTGTTCCTTTATTGCCGACAAAATTTCGTTTGCCCTAGGAATACCAAGTAAAAGGTAAAGTGTGTATGCGTTTATCGTAATTCTGTTGATATCCCTTGAATCTATTCCCGTACATAAGGCAACAGATTCTCTGGTATTCCCAAGGCGTATGGTGAACCGGTCAGGTAAATAAGAGTCGTCATTCTTTGAAAACGTTACGAATGTAAATTCATTTCCAGGTTGAATTCCCTGCCTTTTCATCCAGTTTCTAAAAGGAGCGCGGCCGGATTTCTGGATAGCTTCACTTTGTGGATACCCTTCAGAAATAAAACTTGTTGCGATATCATATACTCTAGTAAACATCAAATCACCAGATGGCGTTGCTACGCTTGAAAGCATGTTAAGTGCCCTGATCTCCTCGTAATTTGAAGTATGCGAAGTGTATCCAAACTGGAAATGTCTCATTGCCAGTGCGTTGTTAATTGCATACAGTAAAGCTATATCGCCGATCCATGGATTTGTTACTGTAGAGCCAGCTGCACCGGAGTCCATCTTACTCCGGAAATAGAGGGGTGACAATAATTTCAACCTGTATGCTTTCATTATTGTTCACCTGAATCGGTCTCCTGATTTCGCACGCCGCCCTTTTTTTTCTTTCCAAGTATCTTGCTGTAAGATATTAAATCAGCAGAGTCTTTGGCTAGTTTCGCGTATATGGCATTGAGTTCATCTGAACTTAGATTTCTCAGTTTCTCTGTAAACGTGCTGAGTTCATCTCCGGATAGAAGAATTCCTGGCTTTTCCTCCGATAACAAATTAATCACCCGTTCGATTATAGATCGTTCGAAATCTTCTGGTAACTTTTCTTCCACTGACATGTCAGAAAGGGCTTTTGCAACGGTATAAGATGTGACTGGCAGTTCAAATTCTCCTGCAACTATGGCCCCCACAGAGTTTATAAAATTAGGGCCAGTGATTGACGTTTGCGCCCCATAGCTACGCTCTTCCAAAGTCAAAAGCACATGCACAAGCATTTCTGGAGTTGGGTTCAACAGAGTAATGAACGATGGAAAGAATGTGTCCGGGACAATATATTCCGAATTGAAAAGACTCGTTCTATTTGCACCTTTCGCACGATCCCACATCGTCCCAGCCTCTGATAGGGAATTATGGGTCAATCTCTTCGTTATTCTAGACCTTTCCCTGATGCTGTATGAACTGCTATACAGAACCCGAGACGGCAGCATTGCCTGCCCCGCATCTCCACCCTCAACAACTGTATCGCCATATATTACAGAATTAGGGTTATTGAGATATTCTATGGCACTTATGCTGTTATATTCATATCTTGAGTCTACAAGACCAAACGCCCTACATATCTTGAGTCCCATTAGTTTTTCCTTTGATTTGAACTTCCTAGCAGGAACTTCTACAACTTCCCTGACGCCAAACTTAGCATCCGAAATGACTTGAGTTATAGTTGATTCTGGGTCGTCGCTCCTATCAATAAATGGGCCTATTGTCTTTCTCATAATGAATAGAGTGACGAATTTCCTCTTATTCTGAGCCATAGGAGGGATTTCTCCATCCATTTCTGTCGCGAAGTGGTTTTTTCCGAGTTTGTTCAATATATATTCCCTTGTTTCCTCACTCATTATCTTTCATCTCCTTAGGTTTTTTTATGTTGTTCCATTTAGTTATGTTGTACAAGATGGCGAATTCTGCTATGATGTCCTTCTTATACTCATAAGCGGGAATCCTGCTTTTGAAATCGTTCCTTAGCATTTCTACAAGCAATTTAGAGAACCTGACTGTATGATCCTGGACATCCTTTCCGTAATACTTATCTCGTTTTGCAATTTCCCAGATTCTTCCAGAGATTATGTCTTCTAATTCGCTGTCTTCCTTTCTGATGTTTCTAGAATATGCATCGAGAGCTGTTCTGATCATCCACGTATGATCATTTCCGGATTTTGGGCCCCCTCTTATAATGCCACATGCCTCATTTACGATCTCCTGCATCTGTCTAGTTTTCAATTCGTTTCCATATTTTTCCATATACCATATCACTTCTTTTTTTACACTTTCGATTTTCGTTCGTATCTTTTCTGGTCCATCACTTAATATGTTCCTCCACGCAGCATACAATAATCCCCTCCTGCTTCTGGTCATGTTCTCAATGACAAAGTTTATCACCCCATCATAACCGTAATTGAGCTTGCTCACGCTGTAAATCAGGTCAAGTTCTTTTATGCTATCATGTATTCTATCGATCCTTATTTCTGCCATCCCGAGATTCCTGACCCAATAAGGAGCGTTTTCCCACATGAACATTGGTACAAACAGGTCTTCAGAAGAGAACAACGGAGTTACTTTGACTTTTAGTCCCCTGCTACCAACTAACCTGACAAGCCCATAGAGCATAAAGAAGGCTTCTTTTGTCTTTTTAGGCTTTGAAACAAACATTACAGTGTGGTAGTCTAGTTGTTTTTTTGATCTAGTGCCTAGATAAATAGTGGCGGATTCCATGGAATCGCTGTATTCTATAGTATACCCTTTTCTGTCACTGGAATTTTGTCCGAAGCAGTCAATCATTCGCTTCAGATTTACGGGAACCACATAATCAGCGAGATTTATCCGCACACAGAGCGCTTCACTCTCCTTTCCGATTTCCGATCTCCTCATTGAGTTTTCTTTTGCACACATTAAACAGATTTTGCCGTTGAACTTGACCTCGTCGTATTTTAGTACGGAAATCTTAAGACCACCTCCAGCTGTGGCCTTATAACCAAAAGCGTATTGATCCTTTAGGGGAAAATCTCCAATCTTTCCACACTGTATGCACGTGTTAGACTTGTCCGGAACTTTAGGAGGGTTTATCATTCCAATCGAATCTTCGAAAAATCTGTTGTAGTCAGGGAATTGCTGCGATGGAAACTGTATTGCCAACTCTTCTGATAGTAATTTCAGAGTCTCCAGGTATTTTGTTATCAGCTCTTCGTAAGTCAAGCTGTGAAACATTGAAGCATATGAAATCGCAAGAAGAGTTTTCATCTGTATCTGATCAACAGTACCTTGATTACTGCTCTCATCTGTATTTGTTTCATATTCCTGTCCGAAGTTTCTCACTAGGAATTCCATTTCTTCGCTGTGGCTTGGCATTTTATTGCCAAAACATTGGTAATATACTCTTCTTGCACATGCCATTAATCCCAGAATTCTTCTCCTCATTTTATCAATATCTTCAATTTCTTCGGATTTTTCCGGTATGTTCATAAAAAATGAGATATCATCCCCGGTTTTCTTTGAATAAATTGGTACATCAAACTTCCTTGATTTAATATCAAAATCGCTGTGAGTTTGTTTCCACTCCTTGCCAGACCACAGGAGAAGCCTACCACCAAATTTTTCCACATATAATTTTACTATATCAAGAGTTGGTGGAATATCTCTTGCAAATTCAAGTTTAATTGAGTTGTTGCTTGGTGCATAACTCTCGAGAATATCATTCACAGCATTACCATCAAGACTTCCAATCTTTTCGATGAAATTATTTTTGACCGTCAACATTTCCTCATCAGACAATTTTTCGCCAGAGTAGATTATTCCATTCGGCGTTTCAGCAATGATATATCTTCTCAGTTCAACCATGGTTTCACGTGCCGTCTCAAGCAACTTTGTCATTAAAAGTGATTGTGGCATATGAGAAAAGCTCAGAATACTCGCTTTCTCGTCGAATTTATTCAATAATTTATTCAGTTCAAGAAATATATCGTTAGAAGTATGTGCCTTGATTCCTCCAGTCTGATCTGCAAGTTTTGTAAAATCACTGATAGTGGATAATAGGGTTTTTTCCTTAATGGTGGTTAACATGTTAGCCATTTCCATTGTCCTGTTTTCAGTTCTAAGAATAAGATATGACAGATCACCCCACCAGCTCCGAGCATCGCCAAAATTGTGCAAGTAATATGAACAGATTTTGATAATCTCCTGTTTGTGCCTCTCGAGGACCTTATCAAGAGCCATTGCTCCATCATATCCTTCACCAAACAGCTTATCGACATCATGAAGAGCAACACTGGCAAAAAAAAGTCTGACGAACTCTTCGGTTTTTTTTCTATTCACACTGTCTGATGAAATCTTGCTGATCTTATTCTCCATTACTCTTCCTGCGATAGCCATACCATTAATAACATGCGAAAAATAGGTTGTATCTGACCACTCTCTCAGACCTTGGATTGACCCCCCTTTTGCAGGCGACATAGAGTTATTTTTGAGAATATAGGTTAGAATCCCTTCATCCATTGTTGAGCTTCCTTGCCTATTAACGTAGAAAAGGTCATCAAAGGCGTCGTTGAACAAAGCAGTTTGAAAAAGTTTTGAAATTAAAAGAGAATTATAAGTCATAGTCTACACCATTCTTTTGTTCTTCAATGAAACCAAAGCCTATCTGTGTTTTGGCTCCTATGCCTGTATTTTGTATAAAATCTAAAAGATCGTAGTCAGCTGAGATTGTAAAGGAAATCATTGAACTCGGGATACCTGTGCCTTTCAGGTTGGATAGTTTTGACTTCGAGTTCGTTATACGCATGAATTGTATTTTAGGTAATGTTCCCTTAACCTTTGCATATTTTGAAATGATGTTGGCCCGAAGAACGGATGAAAAAATGTCATCCTTTGATGTTACATATTTCCCTTGATGTTTAAGTACAATAGGGCTGCGGGAAATCATGTTAATTATACCAGATGAAATACGGGTCGTTTCCAATGTGATTGAGTGAATCAGTAAAATGTTGCTTCCAAGGATTATATGCCCCTGCAATTCAAGACCATGTTTTATTTTATCAAGAATTTCAGCTTCCAAACTAGATATCAAAAATATAAATCTATCTGCTATTATGCCTGTTTTTGAGAATTCCCTCTTTCCGCCTGGAAGCAGTTGGCTCATGCAATATCTAGGGAAATGTGGGTTGTTATGGATGTCTGATGCTAGACCTGGATTAGTATTCCTAAGTGCACTCAAAACAGAGGAATACAAGAAGTATGAATGATCATATGGGACTTCTGATTCAGAATCAAGATTGACTAAGAGTCTCACA
>JAKAUD010000075.1 GCA_021827885.1 Thermoplasmata archaeon
TATAGACTCAAGGACAGAAAGAAGAATTCATTGCCAACATTCAGAGAGGTGAAAAAGGATGAGTAAAAGAATAAATACAACTGGGGAATTTTATTTCGGCGTTTTTGAGGAAAAATCAGTCTGCGTTTACATCAAGAATGCCCATGATCCATTCTTCCAGAGTCACCATTGGGATTACATACACATAAATGTTCTCATCAAGAATATGAGGATTAGAGGGGATTTCAGGGTATCTGAAATTACTAATCCCTATAACCCTGCGGAGTTAAGGTTCATAGATTCCATAAGAAACAGGAAGAAACCGGTAATTTTTGGTGACAGAACACATAGGAGGGGTTTCATGTATGTTGAGGACACTGTCAGGTCATTTGTGCTTGCAATGAAAAATGGGACTCCTGGAGAAGCCTATAAAGTTTGAACCGTTAAATCGACCGATATCAACACAATCTTCTGAACATTGAAGGAAGAGATGGGTTATCAGTGCGAAGTTATCGTGCGCCAAACCCCCTGAAAAGTTATCAGACGTTCACTCTTGCTGATATTAAAAAGGCGAGAGAGGAGTTAAAATTTGTATACGAATATGACCTCAGAGCAGGCGTCAGGGAAATACTACACAACACAGACTAAAAATCACGTTGCTCGTTTTCTATTCTTAACTTCCAATCGCTTCGCCAGAATAATTTCAGAGAGATAGATTCTCATGAATTCAGCGCTGCCAACAATTTTACTTGTCCCATCTGCTCTTTCCAAAAACTTATAAGGTACATCCTTCACTTTTGCATCTGGGTTTGATGATAACAAGAACAGCAATGATTTATAACCCCGCCATCTTTCGTTTACCTCTAATTTTAGACCTCTTTTAAAACCAAAATAACCTGAAAGGGGGTCAGTCGTTTTTTTAGCACCTGCGAGAAACAACTTCGCATAAAATTCCGCCAAGCGTGAAACAAGACCTCTTAATGGTTCCCTCCTCCCAGTGCTTCCTCCATCTACATACCTGCTGGCAACAACTATATCATATCCCTCGTTGAGCTTTTCGTAAATCTCACTCAACTTCTCTCCAGGGTGTTGCAGGTCTGCATCCATCTTTATAATGAAAGAGCCATTAGAATGCTTATATCCGGAGTACTCTGCAATAAGCAACGACCTTCTATTAGGGTAAAAAAAGTATCCAACGTTTTGATGATTCCTAGCATACTCCATTATGAATTCCCTCGTGCCATCGGTGCTACCATCATCCTCAAAAACAAGCTCATAGTCAAATTTTGCATTTTCCTCGATTTTTCTTACCAAAATCGGAAGATTTTTTACTTCGTTTACAGTGCATAAAACTATGGTTACATCATATCCCACTTTGCATTATTACTTCGATATATTTAATTTTAAGCTCAATCCTGTCTGTCAAGATCCTTAAGTTTCTTAGGCAAAGGTATTTGTAATTTATATAATTCATTCTTAAAATCATTATAACAGGTTTCCCACTCAAATTCCTTAGACCTTTTAGTGGCCGCAGATGATAGTTCCAATAACAAATTCTCATCTGTTGTCAACCTTTTTAATGCATCTGTCATAGCTGGAACATCTCCAAATTTTACAAGTAACCCTGTCTTTCCATCCACGACACTATCTCTTATACCTGGTACATCAAACGCAATTACTGGACAACCGAACGATTGGGCTTCCATTGCGACAAATCCCCATCCTTCTTTCTCTGTTCCAAGAAGACATATTTTTGATTTCTCGTACACCACCTTAACAGCATCATCATTGAGACGCCCCAGAAAGTAAATCCTTTCTGAAACTCCCCGGTTCTTAATTAAGTTCTTCAGGTAATTTTCATAATCCTCGTTTTCAAAAGAACCGAAAATTATTAATTTCCACGAGTTATTGAGTCCTAGAAATGCTTGGATGGCCATGTCGTGATGTTTCCACGGTCTTATCGGACCGGGCGACACAACCAAGTTCTCTTTGTGGAAATCATATGTCTCTGGGAGGTCGAGACCTAATCTCACAACATCTAAATTCCTATAGCCTATGGATTGAAAATCTTCCCGCGATGATTCACTGTTAGTGATGATTATGTCCTTTCTATAGATCATCGGATTTATATGTTCCTGGAGAAAAAAAGACACAATACCTAAGAGGCCAATTTTGGCTTTCATTACGTTTAAATTAATTCTATGATGCAACATGACTATTCTTTTCCTTCTGTGAAAAGGGGCAAAAAAGGGGATTGAATTTATTGATATAAAGACGAAATCTGCCTTTCTATGTTTCAAATATTCTAGGAGAGACATCACGTATACCGAGAATATATTCCCGATCCTGACCACATTGATACCGTCATAGCTTTCTTTTCCACTCCCCCCCTTGAATCTTGAAGTTATCCATATTACGTTGAAACCGTCTCTCGCTAGCCTTTTCGCAATCTCGAAGCAGTACTTTTCCTGGCCCCCCGCCTTAGGATTTTTAATGTCCATCCAGTTGAAAATGAGTATTTCTGGTCCCATTTATTTTACAATAACATGGGCTTATATATCCCTTCCTTCGAGCTACAGTGTGGGACACTATTCCTCGTCCCTCACTTCTTCCTTTGATTTCGTGATTATGACGTAGACCCTCCTCCCTAAATATCTCCTTGGCACATCTGCCTTTGCTGATGTGCCTTGCTTCGTAACAGTTCTCTCACGGGCTTCATTTAGTATTCTACCCAGAATTTCTACTTTATCAGAATCCTTACCTCCTTAGTGGAACAGTCATCCTCCTCTTCAGGACGGAGACGAGCGATTTCTTCCCGTAGCCATCCAGGTGCGGAGGCCTGCCGCCGTCAAACCTCAGAAAGAGACCATTGAAACTTCCCATGTTCCACTTGTCCTTCCATATGTATCCGAGTTTCTTCGTGATACCGACAATCTTGGCGGCCTCCTCCATTCCCTTTCCCTGATACAGGAGCTTTGCAAGGTACGATCCCTTCAGTACTTCTGTCACTCTTCTCCAGATACCTTATTCTCTCTTCTATTTCAGTTAGTGGCACAACCCTGTTGATTGGATCCGTCTCTCCCGTGCAATAAGTGATTATAACATTATGGTGTGAATATTATGTATCATACTATAAGCAACGAAATTCAGGATGCAAGTAAGGGAGATAAGGCTCACGAGCAACGATGAGGAAGTACAAAACATGGCTATCATTTAATTTATCCCAAAGAGCTCTAAGACAGAAAAAATATAGAGACTTCGCCATCGTTGGACTCCGTTAATTTTCTAGACAGATGTCTATAATAATAAAAACGAGGGTTTAGAAACGTGTTTACTATTCCAAGAGTCTTACTCTTAGGGATTGTCTTACTTCTTTTAAACCTCCGAGATATGAAAAAGTTTACTGGTTCAGAAGTGGACTCATAGTAGACTATTTTAAGATCAGTTAAAAAAGACAATATAGCAAATCCGAAAAAAGATGGTATGGATAAATGTCTGGGGGCCTCGATACTGACCCAGTTTTCTTGAAATTCTTTCAGAAAGTAGTGTGAGACAGTTGGCAGTATTACTACGATTATTCCATTGCTACTAAGTCTACTCTTTGCTTGAATAAGCTCTTCCCTTGGATTATCTATATGCTCTAGCGAATGACTATATATTATGATGTCAAACTTTAAACTAGGATCCAGTTCTGACAATCTTTTTTTCCAGACAAAAAACGGATGGTCAATTTCATTGTCTATGTAAGGATCAATTCCAAACACATTTTTGAAACCGAGATTGATCATATATTTTAGATTGGTGCCTGTCCCTGAGCCGACATCTAATATTTTAGCTTCTTTGCTTGCCGCAACTTTCGAAAGACTCAGAAAGTACTGATTTACGATCATAAAATGTCTTAGAAAACGGAAAAAAAATCCTCTCCCCTTAAAAGAGTGTTTAACTACAAACTCCCAAAGTATGGATTTACTATTCTTAAATGAATAGTATTCTTCATTATCGTAATATAAATTTAAATTATAAGAAATGTCTTCAAGATACATGGACCCGCATTTTGAACATATGCCATAGGTAAAGTTACCCCCTTTCCCAAAGGATTTCTCGTGAGCAACTAACTCATTAGAGATTTTCTCACTTCCACAGAAGGGGCAACTTCTCAATATATGCACCTCCATTTCGTTTCGTAATTTTACCATTGCTTCCACTATGAAACATTTCTAAATGGGCCACTTTTTTCCTACCTCATCTTTCCTTTCTGGATGAGCTGCTTATACCACTTTAAAGTTATTGTTTTAGGATCATCAGCCTTTAAAAATCCAGACCGGAGTGCCTCACTTACTTCTCGAATGCCATCTTCTATCCTATAATTTGGACGGAATCCCAGGACTTTGGATATCTTGTCGCAGTTCATTATATAGTTTCTCTTATCCGTCAATTCTCCGAATTCATAGTTGGGTTCAAGTTGAAGCACACGAAAAACTGTTTCCATGACGTCCTTTATCCTCAAACTCTGGTCTGAGGCCCCCACGTTAAAGATCTGCCCGTTGACGACATCTACATCTGTTTCTAGCACTTTTTTGATGGCGGAACAGTCATCTTTAATATGTACGAAAGGTCTAAATTCCATGCCGTTTCCCTTTATCTTTATCTTCCCATCCCTGAGGACCTGTAGAGTGAAGTCGTTGACTATTATATCAAAACGCATCCTCCAGGATACACCGTATACAGTTGATTGTCTAAGGACAGTAACTGAGAAGTTATTGTCTGCCATCGGTAAAATGTCCTGCTCCCACTTGTGATTTGATATTGTATATGTCGTTATGGGGTTCACCTCTGACTCTTCGTTTACTGGTTTCTGGCTCCAGCCGTAATTTCCTGCAGAGGATGGAGCTATATACCTTTCCACTCGAACTTTCTTGGCAAGTTTTGCAACATTAACCCTCCCCAAATAGTTTACAGATTCTGTAAGTCTCGGATCTAATTCACTGGCTGGGTCGTTAGAAATAGCAGCCAGATCGATCACAACATCTTGCCCTCTTAGCACGTCAGAAGTGATGTTTCGTATGTCACCACGGATAACCCTTAATTGATCACGAACATCGTTGAATACCTCCTCTCCAAAATAAAAAGTATCATAAACAGTAACCTTATATCCGGATTTCACCAACTCTCTTGCAAGCACGGACCCGATATAGCCTCCTCCTCCTGTCAAGAAGATGTTCATTTGATCGCCTCCGATACAATCCTAAGGCCATCTTTAACCCCCAAAAGAGGAATTTTTACATTTGCCTTAACTTTGCTCGTGCTCATTCTTACCCTTGCAGGTCTTTTTGCGACCTGAGATATACGATCTGTTGTAACTGGTTCTAGCAATGATCCATCGAGACCGAATTCAGAGCTAATTTTCATTGCAAATTCGAATTTTGTGATGCAATCATTTCCCACCACATTATAGATTCCGTTTTTGTCGTTCTCCGCAAGTTCAAGAATAATCTCTACCAGGTTATTGGCTAGTGTGGGGCTAGTGTACTGATCAGCCACAACTTCAGTAACAGCTTTCCTAATTAAATTGTCAATTATAAATTGGATAAAGCTCTTTTTGCCTGTACTGCTAGACTTGCCATAGATGCCAGAAGTCCTACAGACAATGTAATCCATGCTCATTATTTCAAGAAATTCCTCGAATGCTGCCTTGACCCTTCCAAGATAATTTACAGGGTCTGGCCTATCCGTCTCATTGTAAAGCCTTTTCTTCCCACTGAAAACATAATCCGAGGAAATATATATATATTTGGCCCCAACGGATTGGGCAGACTCAGCAACATTTCTTGAACCGTCGAAATTTATGTGCCACCCCTCCCCCCGATGTACTTCCGCATAATCAACGTTGTTCAGCCCATGAGCGTCTAAGATAATTCTTGGTTTAAAATCATTCACTAATTTCATAACTTGTTTCTTGTTTGTCACATCAAGTTTAACTAACCCAGAAACGGGATTATTCTTATATGTACCCAATATCCTATATGCCTCTTTACCAACATTCAAGGCCGTTGATCCAACAAGACCACTAGCACCGATAACAAGCAGTCCATTTTTCATGAGCTTCACCTAATTTCCCTCAGAAAGGGCCAGTTCCTATCTTTTTCGGAAATCAGAGTTGGCGGAAATGGCCATTTTATTGCTAAATCTGGATCATCCCATCTGATTCCCGCTTCTCCTTTAGAGACATGTTGCCCCTCAACCAAGTAGATAACTGTTGAGTCCTCATCATCTATTCCCATAATACCATTTGCAAATCCTTTCGGAACAAACAACATTTTTTTATCTTCTGCTGAATAAGTTGCGGTTATTACTGATCCAAACGTCTTAGAGCCCTTTCTTATGTCTACGCAAGCATCAAATACTTTCCCACTAACACACCTAAATAACTTTGACTGTGCATTCGGTTCCTTCTGATAGTGCAACCCTCTGAGTGCGCCGTGTTTAGACAGTGACACGTTGTACTGTTCAAAATTTGCTGAAATACCATTCTTTGCAAACACCGCTTTATTGTATCCTTCCATGAAATAACCTCTATGATCTTCGAACGCTTCAGTATCTACCAAATAAACACCAAGACCCAAGTGTGTAAACTCGTATGGTTCCGACAATGTCATGTAGGAATATTAGGCATAGCCTATATAATAACCTTTTGAACAATTGTAACTGGTCAGTTAGATGTGCACCTTAACCCGGATGTGACTCCCTACTTCCTATCATTCCAGGAACGTCCCTTATGAAGCTCTTCTTTCTGAGCCTGGTTGTGTAGAATATGGAGTGCAATCGGGCATATGCATTCGCACCGTGATTGGATCTTGATCCGCCGGACATCTTCCTGTATATCACTGAAGGCCTGAGAGCCCTCTCAGCCCTGTTGTTTGTCGGTTCCACATTTGGATCAACAACGAAACGGAACAGCCACTCCTTCTTTCTCTTTAAGAGATTGTCAACGAACTTCCTTGAACGCAGGTGTTCATAACCGGTATCGAGGAGGAATATCAGACTGTGGTATAGCTCATCTATGTCGTCTGATGTGCCCTTCCCATTGAACGATTTCGCCTTATCGTATATCCTCTGCAACGAATCCTTTATCCTTCTTCCCTCTCCCCCGTAGAAATCC
>JAKAUD010000164.1 GCA_021827885.1 Thermoplasmata archaeon
TTACGAGGCTCTCTTCCTTACCTCTTGCCAGACGACCATACGGTCCAAAATTGATAAGCCCAATTCGAGGGTCAATGGATGTCTTATCACCACCAAAGTAGAGGTCGGGCTCCCTGATAAGGGTGTTATTCATCGTCTTCCTCCTCACCATATTCTTTCAGTAAAGTTTGGTTGAATGGTATTGTCTCTGGTTTCCAGCCAAAAGTTGTTTCCCATAGATCACCAAATCTGAAATTCCTGAGCCATTTCTCGTTCTCAGCGCCAACAAATTCTGATTCCAAGAGGTAATAACGCCAGAACTTTATGCTTGACAATCTGTTTGAAGATCTGTTAAATATGGGATTACGGAACTTATTGTCTATGGCCGATTTCGTATCGCCCTCATATAAGTGAATACCGTCTGAACTATACTCTTTCCTTGGCCTCAACTCAAGGAACCATCTGTCCCAATACATCTTTGCCGAGGCTTCTACAGCGTGATGAAATACAAAATTCAAGGACTTTTCCCGACTCTCTTCTCCTTTGTAATAAGGTATTGTGACATCCTTTTGCTTGCCGTGTTGATTTATGCATACACGTTTTTCAAGTTTTCCTGTTTCGTCTCTAAACGGTTCAAAGAAGAATATATTAGAGTTTGGAGCCCTTCTTATTCCTTTTAAGTAGAATAATCTTCTGAGGTGTTGGTTTATGAGCCATACAATGAATTGTATATTCTCAGCCTCGTAAAGTTCAACTTCAATAGGTTCTCCTTTTGCCGTGTCCGAGAATGGATTTTCAGCTGTTAAATCATGGAATGTGTAGATAAGGTCGTCTTTTCCTACCAAGTACGGGGGAATTTGTTTCCCCATTTCATTGTAATGTCTGTAGATGCTGTTTGGGTCGTTGTGCTTCAGCCTTATCCCATAATAAACACTTGGAGGAGTCAGCTCGACCAGATTGGAAATTAATGTAGTTTTCTTCTGTATCGGTTGTCCCCTTCTCGTAACCTCAGTGATAAGGGTTTCGGCATATCCCTCTAAAGATAGTTTGCTGTACTTCCTTTTGCTTACTGCAGCATTTTTTAGCACTTCATAGCTTGCTTCCCAGATCTCTATTTTCCGAAAAAAGTTGAAAACATCTTTGAAATTTGCTGTCTCTATAATTTCGCGACTACTCTCGTCAAGTTTTTCCTTGACCCTATCTATGAGACCCTGTACAGATTTTTTGCTACAATCTGAGCTGTAGTACTTCTTAAAATCCACTTTCTTTTTGATTTCTCTAGCAAAAATGAAGAATTTGAACCTGTCCTGCGGATCGAGTTTTAACCATTCAACCAAGTATTTCAGAATTTCTAGAGCAAGTTTTTCATCGGCAGAACTGATTGAAGCCGCCTTTGATTCTACAAGAGTTCTTTCACCCACCGCTAGAGAAGGATTTATGAAGATCATGTCTGCTAGATCTCCCTCGATGAAAGAGTCTGAGATTTGGGAGTACCCCTCCGTGTCAAGGTATCCCCTTATTGCCTCCTTATAGCTCTCAGATGACCAGTTTAAGGATTCCCTGGTCTTCCCGATGGAATGAATGGTCATTCGGAATAATATACGATTAAATGTATATAGTCCTTTCTTTCTAGAATCTTAAAACCTACTATCAGTCAAATAAATACGACACTTTTTCCCGCTTTGAGTGCAGTGATATTGTGCGGTCAATAATTCCCCTCCCCTGTTCCCCCTAAAATTTCACTCAGCAGGAGAGAATAATGTGCCCCGAAGCGAGCCGAAAGTCTTGCGAAGCAAGACCGAGTGGTGTAAGTGTTAGCGGTGGGTATTGTGGAACTCTAAACGAAGAGAAGGTGTGAAACACCATACATACATACGATAGGTGAGCACATAGTAATTGGCGAAGGCTCAAAGAGGGTTTAGTGGTGAATTTGTGTCGAAGCCTACCAAAAGGTATTAAAATCTGAGAGAATAAATCGTTATATTATGACCACAGCAAAAAGGGTCAATGCTTGTAAGCATTCCCAAATCTGATCTTGATAGCCTTGATGCCACCATAGAAACTCTGGAAAATAGGTGTGTAATGGATCAACTAGCAAGAAACGAGCAAAATATACAAAAGGGCAGAGTTTGGAATGTAAGGGAGTTCCTGAAGGAGTTCCAATAATACTTCTTCGCTTCGTCCTTGTGAAGTATAGCTCTGAGTGTAACCTTCTTTTGCTCCTCGTTTATCTAGTACCACACTCTGAAAAGGCCTATTCTGAGTTACCACAACCCATGAATATTGCCTCGCAAAGGCTTTCCTGATTACGGTGCCTGTTCCAGTTTTCCACCATGCGCTGGAACCGCTCTTTCTTATCTTTGTGATTCTTGGAGAACTCCTTTTCTAATGCTTCCGTTGATTCAACAGTGCAGCTCATAAATACCAGCCTCCACCCGATCTTCAGTAGTCCTTGAAGCCCATGTAATCTCCCAGCGTGCCTCTCACCTTTGCCTTGGTCAATTTGGCATATTCCAGTATGTCGCATGTCGTTGTTCCCTGCTTTCTCATCTGTTCAAATGTGTTCTGACTAAGCAGCACGTAACTCCAGGTGCAATTCATCCTCTCTTCGGGTTGAAGTTCGTTTACCTTGTCTACCCAGTCTAAGGCTGCCAGCCTCTTATTTTGCACGTTCTTGTTACCCATATCTCTTTCAGCCTTTGTTTCGACGAGATAGATTTGGTTACATGCCTTAATCATAAAATCAGGATAGTAATGTGCCAGCAGACCATCATCTCTGATGTAGATTATATTGGCGAAATCATTATAGTATTCATTTATTTTCACAAATGCCTTAACTTTTGAGTCTGCGTCTATAAATTCTATGAATTCTTTTTCAAAACCGCCGCTGTGTGAAGGGTAGGCAATCTTTTCGTAGATATTCTTTGCTGCACTTATTGCGTATGTCTGTCTAATGCGTATTTCAGGAACCTCCGAGAAATATTTCTTCACGATCTTTGCCTCGTTGACCTTGAGATTATTCATCGAATCGTAAACAGCCTTGCCAATGTTTCTTACAATATGCTTGATCAGGCTCTGTTGCGTTATGAGTAGGATGCGCCAGTTATTGCCCTTTAACGGATCAAATTCTTCGCCGAAAAGCCTGAACCTTATGTATTCATCCGTGAGTTTTGCTATGATGGCTGAATTCACCTGCATTCTTGGGAAATCTCTCTGCTTTCGTCCTCTCGCATTAACGTGGATTATCGAAACTGCATTTACAACTTTCTGGATGAATGAATTATAGCTCTTGGCGGTGAATATGTCTGCCGTGACCGTATATTCGCCAAAGGTCGTCTTCACCGTGAGTTCTTCGCTGTAAAAGGTGTCTCCTTTGTTTTTCACCAGAGGTCTTAATTCCTCAAGTTTCACGGGAAACTGTTCAAGCATTTCGATGGAGAGATCGGGAACTGCAAGTTCCTCCTCCTTTTCCTGCAATACAATTATCCAGAATAAATCGTAATCTTTGTAATTTGATTTGAGACCTATCTTAACCAAGTCTCCCACAATTTTGCTTTTGGTGGGTTCCTCTGTAATTTCCCCGAATGCTCCCATAAGCTGTTCTTCATAGTACTTGATAAAGTTCGGATGTTCGATCACGCTTAAAATATCTATGTAAGTATCTGGTGCCTCCTTCTTGACCAATAGATTTTCCCGGTTCTTTGCCCTCATTTCTTCATATTCTGGTAGTCCTCTCCACATGATCCTCAGGCCTCTTCCTATGAGCTGCTCTAAGAGAATCGAAGAAGATGCGGACCTAAGTGGCACGATTACACATATATTGTTGACATCAAATCCTTCCCTTAGCATTAACACAGATACTATAACTTTCGGTTTCTCGTGCCTATCTATATCAAAGAGCCTTTGTTCTATTTTTTTCCACTCTTCCTCGCTAACACTGCCTTTCCTGTCAGAGTGGATCTCAAGTATTTCTTCTTCTGAATAACCTTCCTGAATGAGAAAAGAGATGACCATGGGAACAACCCAATGGTCTTCGCAAACTATGAGCATCTTCGGATACTTCGTAGAATCAAACTCTGTAAATTTCGTTTCAAGCATTCTTTGTTTAGCGACACCTGCCCTCAGCATGATTTTTTGTCCCTCAGAAAGGCTGCTGACTCTCTTGCCTTCTCGTTCTGCCTTGAACTCTAAAGGCAAAGCACCGAACTCCTTTCTCTTATCTATCGCAACAGTCTTGACGAGCCCTTTCTTTATTGCATCTACCAGTTCGAAATTTGCGACGATGTGTGGAAAGTAGTTTCGCACATGATTCTGCCCACTTCCAGTCACCACGTATGGAGTGGCAGAGAAATCTACTTGCATGAACCGATTCTTATTGTTTCCCGAGATCTTGTCTAGAGCTCTCTGCCATTTCTTCTCAACGGTCTCATCGGACTTCTTCATCTCACCAAGATGGTGAGCCTCATCATTGAACACGACAATATCTGGAAGATTAGAGAGATAATCCAGTTCTTGGCCTCTCATATACTGATTGTCAAGCTCTTCGAGGGAATGTCCTTGAGAAGTTCCAGGCGTAATTGGCAACAGTTCTTTGACGGCGAAGTCCGGTCTATCCAGTGCAGACTCCGGTTCGTTTTCTTCCTCATCTTCCGCAAGCAGGTGCCAATTTGTTATTGCGATTAATCCTTCTCCAGTGACTTTCTTTCCTATCTCTTCCCTCTGGGATACACAACCTTGAATGAAACCGAAAATCGAGTCCTTATGTGCTGGCGGGATGAAGAGCTTCTCAAATTTCCGGAAATCGGACTGCTCAAAGTGCCTGGTTCCGTCCTCTTTACGTTTTCCAAGATAGGCATCCAACAATCTTTCGTAGACTATGATACCAGGTGCGACCAGTAGGAAGTTCTTGGAATATATTCCGCTTTCATTCTCTTCGTACTTTGAGTTCAGGTATTGCCAGATAAGTAATGCGTTCATTACCCATGTCTTACCTGTTCCTGTGGCCATTTTTACACAGTACTTCGGATGCTCGTATTTGTCCCGTTTCAGATCGGTCATACTCATTTGCGCTAACAGTTCTACGTAAATCTGGACATACATCTCTCTAACGCTTGAAAGCTTGAGTATCTCGTGGACATAGATCACGTTCAGGATGGATTGCCACTGCCCTTCGTGAAAATTTACGCTTCGCTCATCGGCGAACACCCCATTGGGATCCCAGAACTTAAGCAGTTCCTGAGTGATCGGTGTCACTTTCTGAAGAAAATCTCCTGATTTCCACAATTCGTTGGCCTGCTCTGTTATCCTCTTCGTAAGCTTCAGCGGGATGTCCCTTGTACCTGTAGATTTGACATTCACCATCAGTATACCTCTTTCACCGTCACGCTCTCAAACCCGAATACATCCACAGCTTTTACACAGACTTTTCTCTTTCCATTGATCTTTGGAACCAGAAGTTTCACCTTCCGTTCCACTTTCGATGAGTCTTCATGGTTTTCCCTATAATCCTGCCATTTACTTCTGAAAACTTCTCCGTCATATTCTGGATCGATGCTCCAGTATTCAACGAGGCTCAGAGGGTCTTCTTCAATGATCTTCTCGAGTTTATCTTTGTCTGACTTTTCGAGTGGCAGCGCATCAGGAGATAGGAGAACGTAATTTTCAAGCTCAATCGTTAGCTCTTCTTTATCTTGCTCATCTGCTTTTTTAACGATTGGCTTTACAGTAAGGTATTGCAATGAGCTAAATCTTATGCTGCCTTCTTTTATGAGTTTCTCATAGTCTGCTTTGTGTTTTAGTTTCTCCAACAGATCTGGTGGAATAACCAATACTTCGATCTTATCATCGTTAAGACTGTCTATGATTTTACCGATATCCGTTTCGAAGTTCCAACCCAGTACAACAATCTTTTCCCACCCCCCCATGAAAGATGCTCGGAGTTCCTGCGCTTTCTTGAGAGTAGCATATCCTGTGATCTTTGTTGGAGAATCAACAAGAACAAGCGTCTTGCTCTGTTTAATATATCCCAGATTGGAAGGTGTACCATCCTGTATAGGAAAGGGTAGAGCCCCATAAAGGTTGATTACTACATGAGCGAGGTCTCCTATACGCCTGAATTGTGATCTTTCAAATTGTTCCTTCTGGTAATCTCCAATTGATTGGTAAAGAAATGCTTTTGTATCTTGATCAATTAGACGTTTTCTTGAAATCATGCACGCGGGTTTCCCAAGATCGCACATTATCCACTTTCTTCCCAGTTTCTCTGCAACTGCCCCTAATGTGCCAGAACCTGCAAAAAAGTCAGCGATAATAGAACCCTCATTAGATGATGTGTTTATTATTCGTTCTAACAATAATTCGGGTTTTTGGGTAACATAATCTACTCTCTCATGAGCTTGAGAATTTACTGCAAATACGTCAGTCCAAATTGTTTGAATAGGTATCCCCGGAGTCTCGTCCAGATATCTCTTTATCCTAATCCCATTATTTTTGGTAATATATAATCGATTCTCCTTATCAAGTCGTTCCATTGTTGATTTAGGACATCTCCAGTAGCCGTAAATTCCTTTATATTCATAGGAATACCCACCTCCCTGTAAACCCTTTGCTGTTATTGGTCCGTCCTGCCATTTACGTCCATCAGGATCAACATTTCTGAACCTTGCAAGGTATTCTTCTGAATATGGTTCATATTGTTGATTCCATATTCTTTCTGAAGTTTTTGTATAAAATAAGATATAATCGCTATTGATTCCATATTTACCAGAATCACTGTGCGCACTAGTTCTCTTCCAAACAATCTCATTTTTGAAATTTTCCTTTTGAAAGATCTCATCCATTATCACTTTCACGTAATGTCCAACATGCCAATCTATATGAACATAAATTGAGCCTTTTTCACTCAAAAGTTCCTTCATTAAAACCAGTCGTGGAACAATCATCTCCAAGTATGACTTTGTTCCATCCTTCCAAGTGTCAGAATATGCAAACTGCTCTATTACTGAAGGTTTTTGTTCAATATCAATGGATGGCAAGTGTATCTTCGTTCTGTAATCTGCTTTGCTGTCAAAGGGAGGATCGATATAAATCAGATCGATCTTTCCTCTAATTGACATAAGCCCTGTTTCAGGGT
>JAKAUD010000105.1 GCA_021827885.1 Thermoplasmata archaeon
AAATCTTAGTATCAATCTCTTATAGAGTTAATTTCTGACAACAATCTAGTAATTAATATTTAATTATTTTGCTATATTTTGTGGGATTCAGAGTAAGATAGCAGGTATTGTACAAAAGACTTGTTATCACAATCATGGGGGAGTTGCTTTTTTGTCTCATTATGATACTTAACCTTTACTCCAGTTTTTTCCGATAAAAACTAACGTCATAGAATTCCATCTTGAATTGCATTGTACTTCCCAATTTGAATTGTTTCCAGAATCTTGGATGTTATCCAGATTTTAACAGACTCTCCTTCTTTGGTTTCCTTTTCCAGTGAATCTCTTAATTTCATAAGTTGTGGCTCATTGATATCTCCCTCGAAGACACTGTTTTGAACCCTTAACAAGTAGATTTGGCACATCTTTTTAAATTTCTCAGTCCTGTTTGCCTCCACATCATATGTGATTATTATGTGCATATCAATCAAGCGGCAACTTAACCGGCTTATACTCCTCTATACCTTCGACTTCTTTTGAATATTTGTGAATTTCCATTCTGATCATCTCTCTGTGAGAAACTTTTCTTCTAAGTTTTTCATTATAAGATGAAGAATCCAACCAGTTCTCCCAGTTTTCGACGAATAGTTTCTTCCCGTTTTCATTTAGAAGAATTCCGTTACCGATTTCATGAAAATGGTCTCCGCTTGCCCTTATAATCCCTTGCTTTACTAGGCTTATTACTAGACGATCTACTAATCCAGGTTTAAAAACTTCTGACAGGTCTAACGCTAGTGCAAATCTTCCAGACTCGGGTGAATGATAAAATGGTATAGTAATATTGATTGAGGTTTTTCGTGCCTGTGTTACAAACTCGGAATACAACAAAGAATTTCCAAATGAAATTAAAGAATTCCCAAAATTAGAGGGTGGTCTTTTCTCTCGTGTACCAATCCTGAAGTTTTCAGGGAGCAACTGGTCCAGTCTTGCATAATATAACCTTCTCATCCTTGCTTCCGATAACATGAGGCTTTCGATCGTGTTATCCGTTGGATTAAATGTAATATCTTTATAGTCGCCATTAAATTTCTTTAGAAGTGCGATCATGTTCTTGTTTATACCAGTCAATAATTTTGTGGCAAGTAAAACCCTATGGTGATAGTCAACATATATTAATGACTGCTTGATTGTTAAGTCTCCACTGAAATAGGCCTCCTTCGGCCAAAAACTACCTAGATAATTTCCGTAATAACCAAATAAATGCAAACAAACATTATGCTTCACGGCTAAACTTAAAGCGCCAGAAGTCAAAGTCACTCCTCCATAAAGATCAAAAGAACTTACGTTTTCCACAGGTATTCTGGACATTCTTCGTTCTTCACTGTCAAACCTGAAAACTGATTGATCTGCGGATAAGGTGCCGTTTGAGAAAATGTGATAATTTCGATTCAAGCCCAACACATCTCCATAAATCTGCAGCCGAAACAAATTGGTTTCATAACTGGTTTTGGGCACTCTCCTTTCAGTACGCCTAACATTTCTTTGTATATTTTATAAATCTGTATCTCGTCTCTGTTCACCCTGATCACTTTCCTTGACTGTGGAAGGTGAAGCATACCTATTGGTTCCTGGCCAGTTATTTCAAATATTATTTGCAAATAAAAAAGCAGTTGCATGTAATGTGGTTTTGAAGGGGTTTTTCCCTTCTTTATTTCGTGTATTTCTATAGTACTATTTGCATCGATATAATCGATAGAACAAAGGCCTTGAATTGTCAATCTCTTTCTAAGTCTAGGTTTAGTCTTTTCGTCGATATATTTTCCTATCTGCAAATGGGAATTGTCCAGACCGACATCTATTCTTTTATTCGCAAGCCAGAGTCTTGTAACGCACGAAGCGAAGTCAAAAAAGTGGTTTCCCGTTACGTCTCTTTGCTCAGATAATTTGAGATTCAGAAACAAGCTCTACCTCCGCTGGCATAAGCATTTCTGGATATATGATCTTAGTAACTTTTTCCAAATGCCCTAAGGCTTCTCTAACGATGGAGTCCATTCCAGCAAACACGGTTTCAAAAAACTCAGAGAGATTCTTGAAATATATCTCTTTAAATTTTTCCCTATCTAGAAGCTCTTTCTCCGAAACTTTTAATTTGTCCGCCGGGAGATTATATCCAATTTCGACATTGGAGGGAAACTCTTTGAACGACTTTATCAGGTAATACGAGTCTTTGCCCTTCCCAACCAACTCAGTCGTGCACCACTTTTTTACCCATATTATATTTTCAGTTGTCATCATAATTTCTTCACCTCTTTCGAGACCGACGGGAACTGAGGTTGATTGACCTCTGAAAAACCCAATTGCAAGGAGAAAATTATTCCACCAATTATTCATATCAAATATATCTTCAGGATCTGGTTCATCGCTCTTAGACAATTCTTTGACGGTATTGTTGAAAGAAACAATTGCGTCATAGATCTCAATCATGGAAGGATCTTTAATGGCTTTCAAAGATTGTCCTATCTGTCGACTGAATGTGCCCCTTGAATCTCTGAGACTACATAAAGCTAAAAAAGCAGCAAAATGCCTCTTGATTCTGGACAAAAAAACATCCTTCTTGAAAAAAACCTCTTCAAGTGCAAGTAGTAATTCTGAAAAATCCATTATGTTTTCAGGAATTTTCTCCACCTGCGGGGTTTTGAGGTGAACAGTTATCCTTCCGGGCTTACCCTTCCTTCCAATTCGACCGTATCTCTGTGTAAGGTTTTCGATATACAATCCAGGCTCAATGTGTGAATCAGTTACGTCCAGGTTTAAACCTTGTTCTGCAGCATTTGTAGCCAGTATGCACTTTTCCTGTCCCGATAGAGGTCGCATATTTGTTGCTCTGTTTGAAAAACCAGACAAGTCCTGTATATAACGACTTTCTAATCCCATTCTAATCAGCTTTTCTCGCGATATTTCGGCATCTATCTTGTGATCAAAAAGATACAGGAATTTCTGGCCTTCACTAATATTTGGGTCTAAATCTTCAATAATTGGCTTATCTGTCACTGCGAGTTCTATCTCTCCTCTAATTTTTCTGAAATTTGGCTTTTCCTCAGAGAAAGGTTTTTCCTGATACTCTAAACATGTAAATCCAAGATTAACCAAGAGTTCTCTCAGCTTGTATTGAGGCGTTGCAGAAGTGAAAATAATCTTGGGGACATTACCGGATAGCTTGCTTAAATACATTAATGCAGCTATTTTCCCAGATTCCTCCTCCGAATATACATGATACTCATCAAATATCACAACATTAAGTTCGGAGAAAATGTCAACGGTGCTCCTGGTTCGCAGGAACTCCTTAGACGGCGATATATCCCGCCTTATGTCATAGAAGCTAGTAAGGAAGAGCGCTACAACATCTGGGTTGGCTAATATTATATCATTTATCTTAAAATCATTTCTAATCATACTAGCTCTTTCAAAAAGGGTGTGTCCCGCTAATGACTTTCCATTTATCTTTGTTATATTAATATCAGCGATTTCTGGGCGTTCTTTTATTGAATTCTTAATATCAATATAGGTTTGTTCTATCAGAAGATTAGTGGGTGATATTATAAGTGTTTTGGCTCTCCTGAGGGGTAATTTACTGCATGCGGTTGGAAGCATGAATGAAAACGTCTTTCCGGAAGCCGTTGGCGCATCTATGAAAAGGCAATCTTCGGGTATTTGAAGAATGTCCCTTATCATTGCCTGAAATCTATGAAGTCTAAATCCTAGGGCCGTCTCGTTACTGTACTCAAGAAATTGGGGTCCAAAGTGAAATGTTTTAGTATTCATATCTATGGTTTACTAGAAATATGGATGAAGCATCTCTGAGGCGTCTGTAATTGAAATGTTTCTGGCTAGAATGTACTGCGAGGAGGCCTGTTCAACATTTGTATTGTATTTTCCTTTCTTGATGTTACTAAGGATCTCATGAAATCTTTCCGGCTCCAAAGCCAAGGAAAGAGTGTACAGATTTATTGTGACAGTCCTTATGTCTTTAAGGGGTCTTTCTTTCACCAATGCAAGACACTCCCTGGTATTACCTAGTCTTACAGTAAATTTTTCAGGAAACTTGACTAATTCATCCCGAAAACATGAAATGAAAGAAAAAGTATTTCCCGGTTCAAGACCCTGGCGTTTCATCCAGTTCCTCATCGGTGCCCTTCCTGAATCAACTATGGCTTTCCCCTGCGGGTACCCCTCACTAATAAAGCTCGTAGCTATGTCAAATACCTTCGTGAAAGAGACTTCTGAAACTGGCTCCAAAGCACTCAGAACGAAACCGATATCCATTATTTCGCTATAATTTGGTTTGTGTGAAGTGTATCCGAAGCGCAGATTGATGAGATTAAGCGTACTGTTAATCGCATACATCATTGCAATATCCCCAATCCATGGTGCGGTAATTGTCGCACCCGCAGCCCCCGATTCAATTCTGCTCCGATAATATAATGGGGAGAGAAGTGTCACTTCATAGGCTTTCATTGAATCCTGCGTCCCCTTCCGCTTCGTCATTCTTCTTTGTGCTTGTCTTTTTCTTCCTATCATGGGGCATTATTTTTGAGTATTTCACAAGTTCCTGAGAGTCAGTCTTAAGTCTTTGGTAAATCTGTTGGAGATCTGATTGAGAAAGATTGTCAACCTTGGCAATGAAGTCGCTGAGCTCTTGACCTGCGACAATCTTACCCGAATGTTCACTGTTCATCGCTTCAATAACCATTTTATTAATCGAATCTCTTAACTTCTCCAGATCCTGGCCCCAATCGGAGTTGAAGTTCTTTGATACAGTGTAAGATGTTATGGGTATCTCCTCTTCTCCCGCATATATGGCAACAATGTTGTTTTTAATGTTTGGGCCGGTAATAGACGTTTGAGCGCCGTAGCTTCTCTCCTTTAGGCAAAGCAGTAAATGAACCAATGATTCAGGCGTTGGGTTAAGCATTGTGATAAAAGAAGGGAAGAATGCTCCAGGCACAATATATTCTGTATTAAAAAGGCTCGTCCTGTTTTCTCCCTTTATCCTATCCCACATCGTACCTGCTTCTGAAAGAGAGTTATGCGTAAGTTGCTTCGTTATATCTGACCTGCTTCTGATGGAGTAGGAGCTTGAATATAGGACCCTCGAAGGCAACATTGCCTGCCCAGCATCCCCTCCTTCTACCACACTATCGCCAAAAATCACTGAGTTTGGGTTAGCGAGATATGCTATGGAGCGAACGCTGTTGTACTCGTAATCTGGGTCAATTACCTTGAAGGCGCGGCACAACTTGAGCCCCATGAGTTTTTCTTTTGACTTAAATTTCCTCGCTGGTATCTCAATAACTTCTTTTTCTTTGTCCGGCGAGGTCTGCATTACAAAAGAAATAGTGGCTTCTGGATCATCACTTCTGTCAATCAACGGGCCAATCGTTTCTCTTAACACGAACACCGTAACCACTCTCCTTCTGTTTTGTGCCATCGGAGGTATTCCGTCCTCTTCCTCTTTCGCAAAGCATTTCTCACCAAATTTGGAATACATGTATTCCCTAAGTTCTTCACTCATTTACTTCACTTTCTCCTTTTCTGTTTTTTATTCTTTTCCACTTCTCTATGTTATACATCAGGGCAAATTGCGATATCAGGTCCTTCCTGTAGTCATTGCCCGGAATCCTCTGCTTGAACTCAGACCTCATAAGATCAACAAACGCGTCGGAGAATCCCAGGCAATGCATTTGAGTCTCCTTACCCGAATACTTCTGACGGTTTGCGTAATCCCAGATCTTTCCTGCGATTTTTTCCTTCAAATCCTTGTCCGAGTTCTTTGGGTATTTTAAGTAGACTTTCATGGCCTCACGTATAATCCATGTATTGTCGTTGTTAGAGATCGGACCTTTTGTTGATACACCGCATGCCTCATCCACCACTTTTTCCATTCCTGCTTTGTTTATTTCCTTTTCATATTTTTCCATATACCACTCGACTCCTTCTTTCACTTTTGGATACCTGATCAAACTTGCATCACCTGAGTTGCTCAAAATGCTTCTCCACAATATTTGGAAGATTCCTCTTTTCCCCCTGTTGACATCATGAATCACCCAGGCTAGGGCATTCTTTGAACCACTTATTCTTGAAATATCATACATAAGTTTGAGTTCTCTATTTACAGATTCCAACTGATCTATCCTTATCTCATTCATTTTTAGGTTTTTTACCCAACTGGGTGCGTTATCCCATTCAAACATTGGTTTGAAAATCCTCTTTGAAGATATCAATGAGGTAAGCCGAATCTTTACGCCAGTTTTTAGCATAAAATCCAGCAAATTATAAAGTCGGTAGAATTCTTCTACCCTTTTGCCTGGTTTAGAGATAAAGGCTATCATATGATAGCCCAGGTCTTTCTTCGATCTTTTTCCGACTCTTAATATTGCTTTTCTGGATGTTTTGCCTTCTTCTTCATACTCAATCTTGATATCACCAATTTTGCTTGAGACATCCTTCAATGAATTTATTATGTTATCAAGATTGACTGGCACGTAATAATCTCCAAGGTGGACATGCAAACAGAGTGCTTCATTCTCTTTTCCAATTTCTGATCTCCTAAGGGTGTTTTCTCGGAGGCAATATTTGCAGATTTTGCCATTGAACTTATTCTCATCATACTTCAATACGGTAATTTTCCTGCCTGTTCCGCTTGTTGCCTTGATTCCAAAGGAATTCTCTTCCTTTAGGGGAGTTTCTGCAAAAATTCCACAATATACACACATTGAGGCTTTGTCAGGCGTATCTTGAATCAGAAAATTATTACCTATTGCCCTATTGAAAAATTCGCTGTAGTCTATAACTTTAGCTCGTTCGAACCTGGGCAACAGAACACTTGAGATAGCGTTGCAGATTCTATCATATTCTTTTTTGGCAAGATCGAGTGGAGCTTCCTTAAAGAGTGCTGCGTGGCTGATTGCGTCTATAGTTTTTCTTTGCAATATGTCTGCGTTTACAAAGATTTCCTTTCCA
>JAKAUD010000126.1 GCA_021827885.1 Thermoplasmata archaeon
ATCCAATTGAACCAATCTGGAAATCCATAAAAAGAGCAATTTCAAGGACCTTTATGAAAGACCAGAATATGATGGTTGAGACAGTCTAAATGAATTTCATTGAACTCTCAAGGAGAAAAACATTCTGTGAAAACTGGATGGTAGCGTTTGTTGGGTAAATAGTCCAATTAGTTATGGCGAGCACTATAATTTCTTGGTTAATAGAAGTGCAAATCTGCCATAACATTCTGGACAAATCTCTTCCATGTTTATTACAAATATAACTGAATATGTAAGGTTATCCGGTAAAACATTTAGAACTCTATCTACGAAGGTCTTACCGTTGTAGAATCTTGAAAAGTCATTTTTAAAAGCATAGTCAATATAGATATTTTTGAACTCCTGAAATATTGACCAGTCAGTAACATATCCAGGATCAGTAACGGCACCTCCTTTTGGGTAAAGATACAAAGGAACAATGCAACATCTACCGTTTGGCTTTAGAATCCTTTGAATTTCTGTTATAAATTTAGAGTCATAATCCTTTACAAAATGATCAAAGGCACAGTGAAGACCTATCTTATCTGCAAACGAATTATCAACGTCCAGATGATCCGCATCGCCAGATATATATCTGCCCTCACTATTTTTGAAGTACCTATCGTGGGCGTAGGACTTAGTCTGGTACAGTTTCTGATAAATCCAAGGAGCAGGTGAATCTCCGTTAGCTACATCTATATAAATATCATTGGGCGATAATGCTAGAAGCTTAGCAGCAAGGTAATGCTCCAACGCTTTCTCACGAATTATTGGTACTCGCCCCCCATCATAATAGTATTTATATTGTAAGTAATTGGCATCACTGAAAAACTCTTCGAAATCTTCTTTGTTTAACGCGTAATTGATTATCTTTACACCTTTTTGTTCTAAATCAAAAATTACTTCATCTTTAATGTCTGAGCGAGTATATGGCGGAATAGAATACTCAACATTTTTTCCTATGAATTTTTTTTCAAGAGAATTCTTTAAAAATCTGTCCCGATAGTTGCCGCGTAATACTGAAATGAACTTACCTGGTCTTCTAATAGAGGCTCGAATCAACCATCCTAAATTGGATGCTGGGCCTCTTTGTTCTGACATTAAAAGAGAAGAGCGCCTACTCTATTTAATCATTTCTTTACCTGACAGTATCTCCGAAGATAAATATTGTGTTTTCTGAATATTAATTAATTTCAATTTGTGTGAGATCCTATGTTGGCTGTTTATCTTTGTGTTATGGTAAATTTTATTGTTGGATATGCAATACATATCGGATGAAAAAGAAGCCATTGATAGCCGAGAACCATCTGGAAATTACAGGCATACAGGGCTATTTTATAAGGACGGTGACAAAATTCGGGAATAGTGCAAAGATAGACTGCCCAAAGGAATATCTTGGAAAGACTTTGTATGTCGTGGTAAAGTGATCAACGTACCGAGACTTCTCACGTCACTCAATGCCCTTGAGCGGTTCACCAACGATGCTCTCAGGATGAAGCATGACTCCGGATATCTTGCTGGATTCCACTTCAATCGCGAACTGCTGAGGGCAGCTGTTGCAAACACGTATCTGGAAACCGTCTGATTGAGATCGGATTCCATACATCTGGCAATTGAAAGGCATCCCATAAATAACACAATAACAGGAATAAGGGATTCCCTCTTTTCAAGAATATCTGCACTGTCCAGAAAATCCATATCGGGGAACACCGATCCCATAATGATTGCATTCGACTACACGCATGAGGATTTCTATGGCGATCGTGACACGTTGTGGATACATGGCTGGACCGGCGATCATGGCGTTACGGGAAAGTTCTCCTACCTCACCGCCAGCCTTGTGAACAGGGTTCTGAGACTTCCCATAATATCGATCCCGTCACCAATGGGAAATGACATGCCTTTCCGAGATCGCGGGAATTCTGGATTCCATGATGCCGCTATTGGGACACATTGATCTTCCGCTGTTTGACAGGGGATTCTATTCCAAGGACCGGATAATGAAGCTGAATAACCTGGAAATGAACTACCTGATATTTGTACCGAATGATCCACAGGTGAAGGAGGAGTTCACATATATGTGCCAGTTAGAGAAGAAGATCCTTCTCCGTGAGTTCTATGCATACAGTAATGGAAGAAGAGTCAATGGTTCCGTACACCTGGCATTCCTGAAGCAGATATTCGATCATCACACCGATGCGTATTATGACTGGTGCTTTGCCACAAATGTTCCGGATGCGGATCTCGATCACATCATTGCGAAATACAAGTTTCGCTGCAGGATCGAGACCCATGTTCCGGGCTCAGGACGAGTGCCGCATAAAGACGAAGAGCAAGGGCATTCGTGTGAGATATTTGAGAACAGGGGGAGAAAGAGGGATGAGAATCAGATAACGGCAGAAAAGGATCTTGAAATATCCAGGCTCAAGGACGTGATTGCAGAGATCACCCTTGAGAACCTGGAGATCAAAAAAAAAGATTGGAGAACGCTTGCAGAGGAGGGGAAAGACATGAAATCCATGTTCCATGACATCCACAGGACAGTCATGAATGCAGTGGAAAGGGCAGGATTTCCAGCAGTGAAGGTGCTTTCATTCCTTGGAAATAGGAGATCCTGGTACTATGCACAGCTTCCCTTTCACCCTTACTGGACAGCAGATTCAATCCATATGCTTTAAGAAGCAATGATGAATGGATTGTGATAGGATTCAAGAAAAAGCATCCTGGGATGTCGTTCAGGGGATCGCCTACACGCTGATGGACGAGTATCTCGCATATTTCTCGCCATCCACGGTATACAGAATTCTGAAGAGAAACGCACTCATCACACCGTGGAACCGCAAAACATGAACATCCACCAGACCGGAACATGCAAGGCAACCGGATGAAAAATGGCAAACTGACATAATGTATATCAAAATACTGGGCAGATTCTTCTACCCGTCGATATTCATTGATGAGTATTCAAGGTACATAGTGCATCATGCATTGCTTACAACGATGGATGCTGATTCCGTATCACTGGAAGCCCAGACAGCAATAGAGAAGCTCAGGAAGGATTCCATTTTTGAGCCGGTGATACAATCAGATAATGGTTCATCGTTCATAGCCATGGAGTTCAAGATCGTGCTGAGGGAGAATCACCTCCTCAGAAGCTGAGATCAGGCCACATACACCGGAACAGAACGGTATAGTTGAAAGGGCCAATAAAACAATGAGGGAATCCCTGATATCTGTCATTCTGACAGATTATGAACAGGCCAGACCAGAACTCTCAAGGATAATAGATGACTATAATAACACCAGGAAACCCTCATCACTTAACTTATCTGACACCCGTACAGTATTATAGGGGAAATCCAGAAGAGTTGCTTGGGATCAGGAAATCCAAAACAGAGAAGGCAAGGATATTAAGTTAAGTAGGGAAAAATCAGGAACCTTCTCATAATTCTTTTCGGCATTTGTCCAGCATTGAGAAAAACAGTACAGGTTCGTCTGAACCTGAGACCGCCTCCAGACACATAAGGAAAGCGGTAATGAATGGCATCGGGGTAAAGGGATTCTACGGTGACGGTGCATTTGACACCAACGATCTGTTCGACATGCTGCACTCTATCAGTGCAAAGGTGGTCATAAAGATAAGGAAGAACACCTCCGCTGATTGGTGCAGCGGATCGATATACAGAAGAAGGGTTATCAGAGAAAATCAAGAGAAAGGGTACAAAACATGGGCAGAGGAGAAAAGATATGGAATGAGATTGTCCGGAACAGATGGCATATTTTCAGCAGTGAAAAGGAAATTCGGCGAGAACTGTATGACCAGGTCTGCTAAAGATCCTGAGGCAGATGGATTTCAGAGGTTGTGGAAATATGATTACATAAATCAGGGTGCAAGGGAGAGGGTGAAGACATTGAAGTGAACCAAGATCCGGTAAAAGTTCCAGAAATGATCACAACAGGAGCAGACGTTGGAGAGATTTGTTCAACAGAGCGGGGGAGTTCAGGTAATTTAAATATTTCTTAGCTTATCAATAAGGACATCTTTCCATTTATCGGACATATATTCTTCAAATACTTCAGATGAAATATGTCTACTAAATCCGTAATCAATCAAATCAGCGATCTCATTATCAAGTACTTCTGGAAAATTCTCTAATGAAGCCACTTTCATTTGTTCATTTGGAATTATTCCAGCCGAAGCCTCTGGTGTTGCGATCACTCTTAAGCCATGTACTAAATAGTTCACGATCTTCATGCTTAGCCCACCTATAGTCGTTGTGGGAGCAAGGCCAATATGAGCGTGCAAAAGTACATCGTCCAAATCTTTAACAGCTCCCAGAATTTCGATATTCCTATCGTTTGATTCAAACAACAAATCAGAAGATGACCCCACTATCAAAATATTGTAACAATTAGCATCTGCACTCAACTTTTCTGTTAATTCATTCAGTACAAATTCAGCTGCTTGTCGATTCGGTGGATAACGATAGTCCCCTAACAGAACTATGTTGACTTTAAGTACTCTTGTTCGCTCAGAATCACTTTTGAAGTTTATATTACCACTTGCATTCTTGCTAATATATGGTAGAATAGTCGTTTTTGCCTCAAGTTCCGGATACTTTTCGATTATGTCTTTTCTGATTCGACTAGACGGGCAAATAATCAAAAAGGCGCCTTTAACGATAAATCTTTCTATAATTCTTCTTATGGGTGGATAAAGAAATTTGAAAATCTTATTACTGATCGATAACGTGTTATAATACGCTTTACCAAAATCTGCTGCACGATAGATCAACTTAATGCTAAAAGCCTTGCTGACAATAAATGGCAAAATAGAACTATATACATCTTCGACCAACAGCACAATTTTGTCGCTATACTCCTGTTTTTCTCGTCCAACGAAGCCAAACAACCAACGAAGTTGCTTAAAGTAAACTCGAAACAATAGACTGACGAAAGAATTGAAATTTAAGTTACTTGTCCTATTTAAATCCTGTGAACTATAATCTGGTTCCAGTGAAACAAGTTTAAACTCTTTTTCCAGCGTTTTCAACAGTTCGTTGTCATAGACCGAAGTCCCGTTGAATTCGTCAGAGTGATTTCTATGAGAGAAGAAAAAAAGAGTCTTGACTTCTTTATTAACAAGATTATCGTTTGCATTGTGTTCGCTAGACATCAGACACGAGTAGTAATTTAACTTGTAAGATAAATATTATGGAAGCTCTTCAAGTCTTTGGGGTAAATAATAAACCCTGATTGAATTATGCTTTGTGAATTCAGGGGAACTGTTCCGAAAACTTCTAGTTCTAGAAATCCATGGGCCATTAAGAAGATAAGATTCAGTCACCAGTAAAAAAGGGTGAATATTTCATAGATTTCCCCATAGGATTGAAATTCCTACGCTCTGTATGCGAGTATCTCTATTCTGTCTTCGACACAGAGAAACCCACCTGAACTTCCAGAACGCAACATATGTTCATCCAAGGGAGTCTGGGATAAGATGCAATGATCATGGAAGGAATACGGTGGATGTAGCATGGGCAAGATAGGAATCCGGTTTTGTAGAGTTTAGCACTGCATTTCTTAGCACTGGTAATGGAGATGGGAAGCGATATGCCCGTATCTGCAGTTGCCAGAATCGCAGGCATCAACGATGATTCTGTGTGGAGGATCCTCAAGCATTATGTGGATAAGGCAAGAAAATCACGGGATCTCTCCGACCCCAATATCCGTGGAATAGACGAATTCTTCTTTGAGAAACATCATGTCTATGTAACTCTGTTTTATGACACAAAAGACGCTAGAGTCATACATATAGGGGAGAAGGAATCAGATGGATTTCTTAAGTTCACGACGAAGCATCTCCATTTGATTCAAAGAACATTGAACACACCACCAAGACATGCATCCTTCATACATATCCGGCGACAAGGAGCATTTCCCTGATTCCTCAATAATTTTCGATCATTTTGAGGTCATAAAGATGATGAATGACGCCCTGGACAGGATCAGGAGGAAAGAAGCAAGGGAGAATGAGATACTGAAGCACACGGGATATGACTGGTTGAGGAACCTTGATGATCTATCAGACAGGGAAAGGGATCGCCTCATGTCAGTGAAATCTGATCTCCAGACATCCCATGCATATAACTTCAAGATTTCACTCTAGAGATTATGGCAGGTGAATGTGTCCATTGCTGAATCATATCTGAAGAAACAGGTAACATGGACATCCAGGTCAAGGATGCCTGAAATCACCAAGTTGGGAAAGACCATGAAGAGATACATTGAAGGCATTCTGGAAGCAATTAGATCGGGAATAAATTCAGCTGTTGTTGAAGGACTTAACAACAAGACCCGTACTGCGTTCAAACGGTCTTAGGGATTCAAGGGTCGTGACTACAGGGACACGATCATGTATCTTGTGGCAGGTAAATTTAAATTCCGACCCTTTTACAATTTACAAAGATGAAAGTGATAAATTGGTTATATACCCAAAATTATTCATGTGAAATCGAAAACAATCCAAATTGTTATTAATCTAAAAGGTATAATCAAAAGCGTGGAGAACCTTTCTAGGAGATATAATGTATATAGGTTCATTATTTTGCTAGCAATCGCTTGTTATGTTACTTATTGGTCAATTATTACAATTAAGAAATTCTACTCTCTAAATGCAGATGTATGGGACCTTGGTTATGCAGTGAATCTTTTGACATCTATTTCAACAACACACTGGACCCTGACAACTTTTTTAACTCAATTATCAACTCAAGGAATAGTATTCATTATCTTTCCCATAGCATTGGTAGCTCCCTTTCAGTCAGTGTTAATTTTACAAAGTTTCGCTTATGGATTACCTGCTTTGCTAATCTTCGAGATATCATACCTGGAAACGGGATTAAAAAAATTGTCGTTTCTTTTAGGGATCTCTTATCTTCTATATTTTCCTCTAGCTGGAGGAAATTGGTTT
>JAKAUD010000021.1 GCA_021827885.1 Thermoplasmata archaeon
TACAGGAGATTGGGAATTGCCTCCTTGCTGACGAATAAAGCCATAGAATCTGAAAGGTCAAGGGGTTTTTCTGCTGCCAGGATTCTCGTCAGCTCAGACAATAAGGCCTCGCTCGCCCTTTCACAGAAGGCGGGATTCACCATAATATCTCATTTGGAATTTTATGAAGGGACACCAACATGCCCTGAAAGTAAGCCCATTCAGCCAGCTAAAGGATCCATGGTAAACTTCGGATGGAAATTTGGTTATTACACAGATGAAAGGCATTGCAGAATAGAATTCAGGGAGTGTTCCGGGATTTCATACACCATGTCCCCGGAAAATGAGGAGGGATATCCATACTCCCATATATTGTCTGGGACTGGAGATATCTCACTGGATGGAAAGGGCTTTACCTCAGTTGAAACTGCATTATCGAAGGAAATAAACGTAAAGGGAAAATTAATGGAAGAATTTGAGAATGCCTTTCTCCTGGAGATCAAGATTTAGTTGTGGAGTTTGTCCCTCTGGATCTTGATTTAATTGATTGGTTGAAATAGATCATCATTCCTCCCACAAGTACCATGATAAAACCTATGAGAAGACCTCCCTCGGTGCTTAACCAAGACAAAAATGAAAGGGCAATTATCAACCCCCCGATGAATTTATAATTTTTTCCCGGAAAAAGGGCATAAATTGAAAGCAATATTACAGATATTCCTGGAAAGAAACCTCCGAAGAACAGGATGAGGTAAGACGTTATGGAACCAGTTGTTGTTCCATTTATGAAAAGAAGAAAAATCTGGAATGCTATTGCAAGAATTATTGCTCCGCCTACCAGAGAGGATACGGATGCGTCAAGGTTTTCCAACTTTTTCGCAGCCATATATGGGGTATTACCTACCCCCATATATAGCATATTGCAGGTGTCTACTTCATTCCAACGTGATAGTTTTGGTGCTGAAATCTGTGGGTGCCGTTATATCTATTGTGCCAATGTTTCCTATTGGCAGTACTATCTGGCCTGTTATGGTTCCACCCTGGGTTAAATTGTATCCAAAGGTCTCTGTAACATTGATCATCAAGCCAACCATGTCATTCTGCGTGAGTATGGGAAACTTCGCTGTCAGGGAAGATGATGGATCCGTGGCCACGAATATCCCAAAACTTGTTGGATCGTTCTGCTTTTTTGAAAGGAGGTTCCACTGTGTTATGCCGAATATGTTTGTTGTGCCCACAGATTCATCCGCGTATATTGAACTGTTATAGTGGAGTATAGCGGTAGATCCACCAATACTCAATTCTAAGGTAACATTTGCAAGGTTTATGGAAGGGCTCCCTGTTAATGGTTTCACGAATACTATCAAATTACTTACTCCGCCGGATGCAGGAGGTGTTGCATTATCATAACCAAGGACGCTTGTGATTGTTATTCCGGATGATACCTGCTGGATTGTCTGGGTACCTGTTGCCGTTGCCCTTGTCTGAAGCACCCCTACCGTGTGCAGGAGAACTGCGGCTGCTACTGCGGCTACAAGTATCATGGCGATGAAGACTATCAGCATCCCGATACCAGTTTCAGATCGGTCTTCACCGCTCTTAATCGGTTTCAGGAGGAAGCGCCTTAATTTTCTTAGATAGTTCATTATCATCACATTGCATGTTTGGTTGTATGCTATTATGTATATGCCCCTGTATGTATATAAATAAAGTATGATAGGAATGCGAAATTTCGCTGCACATTTTATCTGCTGCAATATCTGCAAGCCAATTTACACTGAATCATATACTTGAACATACAGAAAACCCTTTTATGTCATTTATGACCTCATATCTTTATGTTAAGAACAGAAGACAGGCAATTCATAAGGGAAAGTGTCAGCAAGGGGTATAAGGTAAGGGATCTTGCCAAGATATTCAATGTAACTCCCAGAAGGATCCAGCAAATCCTGAAAGATGAACCTGATAGTTCAGATGAGAAAAACAACGAAGAAATGGATCATGAGACAGAAACTCAGATAATGTCACTCTGGTCAAGCTACAAGATTGGTTCAAGGACAATGTATTACTACCTGAGATCCCAGGGGATGAAGGTGTCATATTACCAGATCTACAATTTCATGAGAAACAACAACATGATCCGGAGCCGCGAGAAACAGAATCGAGAGCTGATGGAATTAAGGCCCTTTGAATCTATCTACATGGATTATTATCAGCCTGAGATCTCAAGGCCTTATGCAGTTGTCGTTACAGACTGGGCAACGCGAAAGATAATCTCAATGGTAGAAGGCCATAGAATAACCAGGGACCTCCTTGCCTCTTGCCTTTCACCACTCAAGAATATCGCCCAGCAGACAAACCTTGAGGAATCAAAACTATCACTCAGGAGCGGAATTTTGAGCATAGTTTATTCCACCACTGATCTCCCCAAGTTCATGCAATCGATCGGTATTGGAAAAGTGATCATAGACAAAAGTGGAAACAGGATTCATCTCTCCTTGTCCAAGCTATGGCAGATTTATGAAAAATACAGGGATGACTTTGCTTCACCTGATGAGTTTGTGAACTGGTACAACAACAGGCCAATGATCAGGGGAGGACATAATGTCGTGAGCCCCAATTCTTTGATGAATGATGAGATTGAACCTGAGGATCGCCTCTTCGCCAAGAGCATTACAAAGTAAAGAATCCTTTATAGAGTCGAGGATTTTTGGGGGTGGTCCCCCCTCCTAATGCTCGTACGTCAGCATAAAAGTTACTTTCTTGATTGCAGTTTTTTCAGCAATTGTAATAACCTGCTCCCTTGAACTTCCTGGTTCAATGCCAGAGTGTTTTATAAGCGCGTACAGTGTAAAGAAATACCTGTGTGTCTTCCTTCTTGGAGGGCATGGTCCATTATATCCTGGTTTTCCGAAATCGTTGATTCCCTGAAAGAAACCCTCAGGTGTCCTTGCACTCTTTTGGATATCTTCTTTCAACTCCGTTATGGTGGATGGAATGTTATATATGATCCAGTGAGTAAAAACACCATGAGGGGCATCCGGATCATCCATTATAAGAACGAATTCTTTAGTGGATGACGGAGCATCCGTCCACACTATGTGCGGTGAAATATCTGAGGAATCACAGGTAAATTTCTCAGGAATCTTGTCCCCATATCTGAAACCTGAAATTTCCAAGGTAAATGACATATTCAGTAATTGTTTACTTGCTTAATATTTTTTACATTCTATTTATAGCAGTGCTCTCCTCCAAAAAACGAGTGTTGTCTATACACACTGACCTGTCATTAATTGAAATTGCAGAAAAATAATTTCTCGTTACCCCAATTTTATTACATTATTTACATACACATATTTTATTTGCAAATTTGATTGGTTATTTATTTTGTACATACATACCAAAATGTTAATATACATGGCACGATATATTGTTTAGAAAACATGAAGTCAGAATCTAAGGATACCAAGATTACCATGAGAATTTCTGAGGAAGAATTATCTGAAATAGACAGTTTTCTCAACCATAATCCTAAGCATGGAAACCGATCGGAATTCCTGAGGAATAGCGCACTTGAATTCATTGCAAATAACAGAATCAAGCTGACCTCCGGTTCACAGATATGCATGGATATAGCCCCGGCCTATGAGGAAATACTGAATTCCATCGTAGAGGAAGGTTACTTCAGAAATACCAATGAATTGATTTCTGCAATAATTGCAAGGGCATTTGATGAAAATCTTGTAAAAGAACTGGTAAGAGTTAAAAAGGCCTCAACAAGGGATTTGAAGGGCATCATGGGAACAAAAAGTGGAAAGGACGAAGGCACATTTGAGGTTTCAAGAGGACGGAGAAGGGAGTAGGTTAAAATGGATAGTGTTTTAAGAAGCAAAAGATTGATAGAAGTAGGACTTGAGTCGAGCGGGTTCGGAAGATGGAAATGTGCCACTATTTTCATCGGAGAAGCCGTATCTGATTTACAAAATAAGGTAAGGTTGCAGAACGATTTCAAGGGGCTTTTCTATGCCTCCATAAGGCCTTTGAGAAATGAGCAGAACATGATTGTAGCTCACGGAAATAAAAACGTCGGCTATATTGAGAATACCGGAGATGCAGAACCTTATGAAGTTCATTGGGAGGGGACAAGATTCAATGGTATGGACATGAAGAGTACATCTTGTGCATTCCACATCGATACAATGTTATCACAGGATCAATACAAACGCCTAACTGGGTGTGTACTTAGTGAGGTAGATTCGTCAGATTCGTTCGTACTTGTCAGCGATTTTTCACAGAAATATTCAAGGAATCTCCATAACATGCTTGCAGAAAAGATCAGCAGGGGAGGTATTGCCGTTTCTTCCATACTTTCGATGCCGGAGAGAAGCCACCCTGAATTTTATGAATCAAGGAATGATTTGAGATTGCTTTCAAGGTTCGATTCAAACATAACCGAGATTCACAGAACCTCCCAATTTTCCTTTCTATCACCCAGGGAACCAAATGCCAGTGGACAGAAAGACAAGATCGTCAGGACAGCGGGTTCGTTAATTTCTGCAGTAAGAGAAACAAAGAGGTGAAGAATTGTCTCATGAATTCATGTTCTGATTGCCAATGACAATTCTCATTCAAAAAAAAATTAAATTTTATGGTAAAGTTCCTGTTGCGTCAAGGTTCTATCGCAATAGATGCATCTGATTTTTAAAGGGCTTCTTGATTCCAATGTGAATTCCGCCGTCACCGGTTCCTTATTGTTGGAAATGCAATTCTGGTTGGAACATTTTACAATTCCAACTATTCTGTCAGGAATCTCAACCGTGAATTTCCTTTCAATCTCATAATTCTTGATTATGTTTATCGTTGCGCCTGGAGAGACCAGTGAGATCCTGTCCAGTTCTCCTTTACTCAAGACCCTCTTCTCTATCTTGACAATATCCTTGAATGAATCCACTGCCTTGCTCCTGACATTCATCAGGATGCTTACTGTAAAGTCTTCACCACCATCTATACCCAGTGTTGATAGGACCTTCAATGCCTTTCCATGATCTATGTGATCTATCACAATCCCGTCCTTTATCTTATTAACCTTCAATGTGCTCTTGTTATTTTCTTCCATTCAGTTCACCTTGAGCATTTTGCTTATAAGTGCCATCCTCACCGGAACCCCATTTGCTGCCTGCTGGAAATATCTGGCATTAGGAGTTTCGTCAACTTCAGGAGTTATTTCGTCTATTCTTGGGAGAGGATGCATTATTATTGATCCTTTTTTCATTGCATGTGTGGTTTCCTCGTTTATTGAATATGCCCCAATAACACCCTGATATTCATTTGGGTCGACAAATCTCTCCTTTTGTATTCTGGTCACATACAGGACATCTGTTTCCGATATTACGGTATTCAGATCGCTGGATACGTTAACCTTGAAGTTCCTGGGGAGGTTTGAGATTACGTGGTCGGGCATCTTCAGTGTTTCCGGAGATATTAGGTTTATCCTTGTCTTGAACCTGCTCAGCATTCTGACCAGGGAATGTGTGGTTCGTCCATACTTCAGGTCACCAAGGATTGTAATAGTCAGGTTATCAAAATCACCAAATTCTTTCCATACGGTATAAAGATCCAGAAGAGTCTGCGTTGGATGCTGCCCGGAACCATCACCACCGTTTATGATTGGAACTGAGGAGAATTTGGAAGCAAGCCTTGCAGAGCCATCAAGAGGGTGCCTAATCACGATGATATCGGAATATGAAGAGGCCATTCTCATCGTGTCGGCAAGTGTTTCTCCTTTTGCTGCAGAACTGGATTTTGGTTCTGGAACAGAAAGAACTGAACCTCCAAGCCTGTGCATTGCACTCTCGAACGAAAGTCTCGTCCTTGTGCTGGGCTCATAAAAGAATGTCGCCATGATCTTTGATTCAAAATCATTTATCTTCTTCCCACTTTTCAAGGCCTTTTCATATTGCCTGGCAAGCTCAAAAATATCAAACATTTCGGTAGTTTCTATGTCATCGACAGTGATAACATCCCTTTGTTTCAGCATTAAAAATAATGATGTTAGATCCATATATAAATCTGGTTAAACACCTTCAAAAACCAGTTAGATCTATGGAACTCAGATATTATCAAGCATTGCAACCTTACAGGAAAAGGAGAAGGAATGACCACTTTCTTGGGAAGAAAAACGTTAAGCGGTCCTCTGTTTCCGCGATTATCAACAAAGCTTCGCTCTAAATTCAGCAAATGGCGTTGGTATTGAGATGATGCGGTTTCGTAGTCAAGATTTCCTGAATTCCATGAGAAGCCTTTTCCTGCCTCCAAATTCATCGACAAATACTTTGTAATTTTTCAAACGCGATAGTTTCGCTAACCTGTTCATGCTCCCTCTGGTATGGTTGAAACTTGGCATCGCCTCATATCCATCAATTACATTTTCTTCGACCATTCCGCTTGATCTGTGATTTCTCATTTCAATAATGGCCAATCCATCTTCCTTCAGTACTCTATGGATCTCCAGGATCACGTCTATCTGTTCCTGTTCCTGAATTATTTCGCTAAAGGCATTCCACATGCAAATAACAGAATCAAATGAATTATCATTATAGGGAAGGTTTGTCATGTTTCCAACCTTGAATTCAATGTTGAGACCCATTTTCTTTGCCTCTTCTTTTGCTCCATCGATGAAGATCGGTGTTATGTCTATGCCTTCCACGCTGAATCCCGCCGAAGCCAGAGGAATTGCAAATCTACCATAGCCGCATGCTAAGTCCAGGACCTTCCCATTCTTTTTCAAGAACTGCATAATGTATGAAAGTTCTTTCTTTGTTTGCTCGACACTCTTCCTATCAGATAACCAATGAATTCCTAGCTCGGTATAGAATTCTATGGAGGTTTTTTTCATAATGATTTTATTGTTAGTTTCTATGTGACATCCTCTCCCAGCTGACGCTGAGGGCTTCCCGT
Source organism: Thermoplasmata archaeon (assembly GCA_021827885.1). The sequence goes on from JAKAUD010000021.1 coordinate 6,937, forward strand.
TTCGACGACCGAAGTTGCCCTTTCGGGTAGAGCTC
>JAKAUD010000196.1 GCA_021827885.1 Thermoplasmata archaeon
CGGGTCAAGATGTCCGGGCGATTTTGCAGAACCTTCTATTACATAATTCAGGGGCGCTTTCTTTTCAGTCTCTACCTTATATATAGCAAAGCCTGCCGCAATGAGTACAACAACGACCACTACAGCAATAATTGCCGATGACCTTTTCATGGTAATCCTTATGCAAAAAGTAGTATATATACATTGTTTATCTGACTATATCAAAATAGAATATTGTTTATTTTATTGTAAGATAAAGTGAAATAAATTTAGAATTCAATAACTACTTCTGCAAAATGTAACGCAGTAAATAAAAGCATTGCAAAACACAAGAGCTTGGCATGATAATGACTATCTGGCATGTCAAAAGGCATATTGATGCATCCTATATGTTTTCTACCAGATATACTCCTTCAACGTTCATCCGATTCGATAAAAAATCTGGAAAATATGTTCATTACATACTGATAGGAATCCATATGAGTTTGCGTTCACTTTATGATCAAATATGCACTTATGGAAAATTTGGTGTTAAAAGTGTCGGGATATTTCCGGTAAAAGATATAACTGACAATTAACGGACTAAAAGCCATCCTTGTGATAAAGCCAGCAGGAAACAATATGCTCGTCGAAAGGCAGCTGGATTGAAGGTGGGTCACGGTCGCACGGTTCAAAGCGCCTTCCGCACTGGCGCTGGAAAATACAGCCTGAAGATGATGATGCCGTCTCAGCAAGTGGTATGTCAACATCTTCTTTCTTGTCAAGGCTGAATGTGCTTCTGAAAAGTATCTCGCTGTAAGGATGCTTTGGCGAGGATGCCACCTCCCTTGTATTGCCCGATTCCACAATTTTACCATAGAACATTACGGATAGCCTGTTGCACATGTATTTGATGACACTGATGTCATGGGATATGAAAAGGTATGTGAGATCCGTCTTCTTTTTCAGGTCTCTGAGAAGATTCAGTATTTCTGCCTGTATGCTGACATCCAGGGAACTGGTGGGTTCATCAAGTATCAGTGCTTTCTTTGGTGCCGCGAGTGCTCTGGCAAGGCTGACACGCTGCTTTTCGCCGCCACTTAGCTCGCCAGGATAGTTCCAAAGTTTGCTTATGGGAACTCCGGTGAGGAGAGAAACTTCCCTGATTCGGTCATCGTATTTCTCCCTGGGTATATCTGAATATAAAAGTCCAGCCCTGATTATTTTGTACACGGGAAGCCTGGGATTCAATGATCCGACCGGATCCTGAAATACAATCCCGATCTGGTTCCTCATGAACCTTATGTCACGCGTCCGCCTGAAATTGATTTGCTTGCCGTTGATCCTAACAGATCCATCTGTCGGCTTATAAATTCCAAGCAGAATCTTGGCAAGAGTGGATTTACCTGATCCCGTTTCTCCAATGATACCATAGGTATCTCCTTTGTTGACATTAAGGCTTATCCCCTTGAGAGCTTCGTTATACTTGCCGCCAGAGGTCTTTCTGCCCGAAAAGGTCGACCTGTTAAGGAATCGAATATGGAGATCACTGACAGCTATCACAGCATCATCATTCATAGAGAAAACACGCTACCCCCTGATTATTCTCCAGAATAGCTATTTCAGGCTCAGACATCTGACACCTGTCAAATGCAAATGGACATCTTGGGCTGAATGCGCACCCCTTCGGAATATTCCTCATGTCAGGCGGATCACCCCGCATTGAGGGAAGTGGCGGAGAATCGTAAAACCCTGATGGGATTGACGATAGGAGCAGTGAGGTATATGGGTGCTTTGGATTCTTGATTATGGTGGATGTTTTACCATACTCAACTATCTTTCCTGCATACATGACGTAGATTCTATCGCAGATCTGTGCAGCAACAGTGAGGTCATGTGTTATTATTATGAGGGATAGTCCAGTCTCAGACTGCATTCGGGAAAGAAGTTTGAGTAGTTTGACCTGAACAATGGTGTCGAGGCCTGTAGTCGGTTCATCCATAATAACAAGTTTTGGTTTCTGCAGCAGTGCAAGGGCAATGGCAATCCTCTGCCTCATCCCCCCTGAAAGCTCATGAGGAAATTTCTCTATAACCTTCTCAGGGCTGTCTATGCTCAGTTCACCCAACATCTCCTTGATGCTGTCGATTCCATGAGATACAGAGTTCTTGTCATCCTTCTTCACAAGACCACAGGCCATCATTGATTCAAGAAGTTGATCCCTGACCCTGTAAACCGGATTTAAGGACGTAAGTGGTTCCTGAAACACCATATTCAGTCCCAGAACACCGTTCTTATTCCTGTCGGGAGACAGTATGGGAGTTATTTCCCTCCCGTCAAAATAGATCTTTCCGCCGTTGTGAATTGCCGGGGGCGAATCCAGAAGGCCGGATATTGCAGTAGCAAGAGAGGTCTTTCCAGAGCCACTTTCACCAACAATGCCTACCTTCTCCCCCTTCATCACGTGTATATTGGCGCTGTTTACTACTTTTATAGAATAATTAGAAAATTTATATGTTATGGTAAGGTTCTTAACCTCGAGGATGGTGGATAAAGCTTGAAGGGAATCTTCCTGATTTCCATCCATTGTCAACATCTATTGTTCTCCCACCTTCAGCTGATGTCGGATGTTTCCCGGCTTCTTACCCGGATATCACGTTTAGCAAGCTCCGGGAAGAACAGCTTTGGAGGTATGATCTGTTCAGGAGGCTTCACTCCCTTTCCCTTCACGATGCCACCTGCAATCATCTGTGCAACGATTGACCCAGGAACTCCAACCTCTTTCTGGGATGCAGAAAGTTTCCGTTTCTCATCGTACTTGAAATCGATTATTACCTGAACATTTCTTGACTTTCCGCCTTCCTCGCCGTTAACTTCAACAACAGTCCTCTCATAGTCCTTCACCTGAAGATTGTCAGGAGGAGTAAGGATTCCCTGGCTCTTGAGAAACTTTATGAAGAAGTCCCTGGGCACAATCTCAGTGCCATCGACCTTGTACTTTTCTTTCATTCCGAATCCCATGTCTACAATCATCTTCATATTTAAAATATCCCTGCTACCCTCCATCCATTCCACATACTTCACTCCCTTTTCCTTGAAGCTCTCCGGCATTGTGGCAATTTCTGAATGAAGTGTCCTGTAAACGGTGACGTCACCTATTTCCGGCCCAAAATTGAACGGTTCAGATCTTGACATTGGCGCCGTTTCCATGAACTTGGAATCCTGATAGTGCACTGCAGGAAGCGTGAGTTCATCAATGAGTGTTGCCGGGGACCATGAGAAATAGTACTTGGCACCCTCTGTCTTATCCATCCACGCATCCCTTATTATGACGCTCTCAGCCTTATCCATCTTGTTTACCGCATAGGACGCCGCCACAGATGAAATACCTGGCTGTGCACCCATGCCTATTACTGCAAGAAGCCCCTCTTTTGCGAATTTATCGTTAAGGCTGACCTGCTGGCGGGTCATATGATATAGTCCACCGAAATCAATGTAGGGAACTTTTGCAATGAGGCATGCATCCATTACATCAAGGTTGAAATAATACTGTGATGCGTTTATTACAACATCATGACCCTTAATGGCCTTGGCAAGTTCATCATGTTTCTGTACATCTATTTTTTTAAAAACAACTCTTGGGTCAGAAAAATGCCGCTCCACCAGATCAACTACCTGTACCTGCTCAACATTTTTGTTTTCAAGGAGATCAAGAACAGAAACAGTTCCTGTGATACCTGAACCCCCTACAACTGTCACTTTCATAATTTCATAAAGTTATTTGTAACATAAAAACTTATTGCAGTATATGGAACATTTTCACATGTTTAACATAGAATATGAAAATGTTAGATGTTTTTATGCCATGAAATAAAATATGTACATTCATATGGTTTATTGTCTGGAAAAGTACATATACAGGGGAAGACATAAGGTATACAATGGTGTTTTAATATGGAATCCACCAATCTAAACGAATCGGAGAGTCACAGTCGAAAGGAGTGGCACTCCGATAAATCTGAGAGGCTGTTTGAAAGACAGAAGAAATTGATACCAAGTGGATCTAGTTCTCTCATGAGAACAAGTTCATGGGAACCGTACCCGCTTTTTATTAACCGGGGCAAGGGATCCAAGATCTGGGACATAGATGGGAATCAGTACATTGACTTCCTTATGGCGTTTGGCCCACTCATCAATGGACATTCGCATCCAAAGATAAACAATGCAGTGAAAAAGCAGATAAGGGATGGCTATCTTTTCGGTGCGCCCAATGAGCTTGAATACAAGCTGGCAAAGATGTTCATGAAATTTGTCCCGAACCAGGATAGGGTGATTTTTTCACTGAGCGGCTCCGATGCGACCTTTAATGCAATCCGTCTCGCAAGGGCTGCCACTGGAAAGGACGTCCTCCTGAAATTCGAGGGGCATTATCATGGGCTGCATGATTACGCCGCAATTTCCGTAGAATCTCCGCCTGTAGTGAGCGGCCTTAAAAGGTTCCCGAGACCTCTGGCATATACAGCAGGTATTCCAGCCGAAGTGATGGACACAGTGGTAGTAGCCAACTGGAACGATCCAGAGAGCCTTGAGAGAATCCTTAAGATCAGAGGAAATGAAATTGCAGCAATCATAATGGAACCCATAATGGCAAATTCCAGTGTGGTCCTTCCGGATGATGATTACCTGAAAGCTGTAAGAGAACTTGCAGATGAATATAACATAGTCTTCATCATGGATGAGGTCATAACTGGTTTCAGAGTCAGTGAGGGCGGAGCACAGAAACTGTATAACGTGAAACCGGACATTTCAACGTGGGCAAAGGCGCTAGGAAACGGTCTGACAATTTCAGCAATTTCCGGAAAAGCCGAGTATCTGGATCTAATAGGAAACGGTGTAGCGTATGGAGGCACGTACTTCGCTTCCCCAATATCTCTTGCCGGAGCCTTGGAGAATCTGAGAATTCTGTCTGCCAATGACTTCGAAGCCTACAGGCACCTGAAAAGAATAACAAGAAAGCTCGCCAAGGGAATTGAGGAAGTAGGTGATGAGCTGAACGAGGATATGCTCGTGAACTGGGAAACCGGTCTTCTCTCCTTCGCATTCAGTGAACTGAGAAAGGTGAAGAACTACAGAGAATCCATTCAGAGCGACTGGGAGAAATATCAGGCCGTCCAGAAGATCATGCTGAAGAAGGGAATTTACCTGCATCCAGATGCCTTCGAAAGAATACCACTGTCAACGGCCCACAGCGAGGAGGACATCGAGGCTTTCATAAATGCCTTAAGGGACAGTGTTAAGGAATACAAAGAAACCGAAGAATAAATTCATTTTTTTAACAATTTTTTTGACCATGCAAACTCATTGTAATGTATTATGGGACAAACTTCTTCTTCTTATTTTTGCACAAATTCCTGAAAATTCAGTTTAGTATTCTGTGTTCTACCACGGAGTTGAAACAGTACTAAGGCTTCCAGCGCCGGTATACCATGGTAATTTACAAAAGTTGCAGGAATCTTGAATCATCACCTTCCTTATGAAAAAGATCAATAATATCTTGGGACTGTTTGGCTTAGTTGAGAGGATCATGAAGATCTACATTGCACGCAGTCTTGAAAAACGTGCAGTAAACGGAAGATCATACTCGGAACTTTATTGGCCCGGAGTGAAAGGTACTATATCTTCAAGGTCGTTGATGTTCATTCTTAAACACTGGTATTTTTCTGTTCGAACAGTGATCATTGTGCTGTCAAAATTCAGAAATTCAGCCTGAAAAGGTTCATCCAGAGACACGGGGGAGAGATCAAAGGTGTCGCATCTTTCAGCAACGGCGGTGAGGATATCGCCATATCTGGTGCTCAATGGATGCACGGCTATCCTCTGTCCGAGGGTAAGCTTTCTTACGATTCTCTCCAGCCGGTCATCCATTGAATCTTAATCATAAATGAGGAAATTTAAAGTTTATGGAAAACAAAATCCAGATCGTGGGCATCATTGATGCACAATTCAGACAAAGTTCCAGACATCATGCGTGTATGGCAGAAGATGCCTCACGGAAACCCTGTTCTCCGTCTTTCTTGCAATTTCAAATATGATGGAGTAGTATTCATATATGCTTGCAGAGGGAAGGAACACGGTGATCTGCAGTTTCTCACCAGATGGCTTTATGAAGAATCTTGTCCTCATTATGTGTTGTTCGTTGGCCTTATCCCTGACCATGGTGAGGAAAGAGTTTCTCATCACCATGCAGTAGATGCCATCATCAGGTGAGACTGGTGAAATCCCCTCAACATTGCCATGTATGGGAGTGCCTGAGTACAGGACTGCTGAGAAGCTTCCGTCATCTGCAAGGCTATTGGAAGCCTCAGCCATGACATCACCTGAAAGTATGCTCCTGATTGATTCCTCATCCCCGTTCATTGGCAGATCATAGGTTATGAGGGAAATCGGGTACTCCCTGTTTATGAGATCCATTATGCTTGTTATGCCGGGACTTGGGCCAAGCCAGTCCACCCGGGAATTCATGCCATCTGAGGTATATTCCGCAAGCAGGGATGAAACGGCATCTGCCTGGCTGCTGTGAAATCGTGAATATATGTTGATGAATCCACCGCTCATGTCTGATCTGTTGACAATGAACGATGGAAGATGTATCAGCTTGTTTATGACAGCCAGATCCTTAACATTGTTGATCCTTGTGTCCACAACGAATGAGTCCTCCTTCTCTGCTGCACGGAATCTGCTGAGCAGCATGTCTATCTTGGAATTTCTGGAATCCCTTGGGAAATATATGGACATCCATGATTCCCCGTTCTTTCCGTAGATGAAGACAGGAAGCTTCGTGCGAATGTCGGCAATGGCACTGAAAAACTCAGTATTCTGCCTGACCCTCAGGACAAGCCTCATGTCAAGCTTCCTGTCTATGTCCCTTACCAGCATCCCTTAATTATAAGGCAATGGTTTTAAAAATTTTTCCAGTGTAGGCAGCAGCC
>JAKAUD010000051.1 GCA_021827885.1 Thermoplasmata archaeon
TGTTCCATAATGTATGGGATAATAATACATACATCGATTTAAGCTATACTATTACCAGAACTGGTATTATGGCTGATAAACAAGATACAATGAAGGATTATTCCCTAATAATTTGCGGAGTTAGAGTTATAAATCATTTTAAGTGACGGAGTTGAGAGAGTATTCTGATTCCTGGAATTTAATATTAGTAAAACGATTTTGATTATCGACGAGAATGTCAGGTGGCTTTGTTCTCATCAGATAGGATTTTGGCCAAAATTCCTTATATCTTGTATAATCAAATGGTCTGGATAAAATATCTTTAAGCCATTCTGAATAGTATATATGCTTTGTTCCAGAATCAATCTCTCTCCTCATCTGGGCAGACCACTTGGCGCTCATTATCTCCGGGCTCCGGAGACAGTTTGTGTGATATGCCCAGTTTTCTATCTTGCTTGTAGTCCAGATTGGTTTGTAATCTTCAAGATTCGATCTGAAAATTTTTCTTTGTATTAGATTTACAATTCCATCTATATTTATCTTTCCAGAATATGGTGGATTAATTCCACCATCACCTACTTGTCTCCTGTTTCCGTAATGAATCCTGTAAGAATATTCCATAAACGCCCCCTTTATTTCCGTATCTATGTTACCATAAAGCTGATTAAAACCGAGTGGATATGCTAAAAATCTGTTAAAATGAGAGGTGCTGATTCTACTGGCAATAAATTCATCTGAAGGAAGGTAAACTTTCCAATCCGTTCTCAAGTTTTTCATTGCATCAGTTAAACCGTGGAGATAAAAATTAAAATTTTTCAGTCCATTTTCTGCTGTATCACCTTCAACTATTTTGACATTAGACGGTATTTGTACCCCGAAATCGAGATTGCCGTAGGTGTAAATCGATAACTGATCGAAAAACTTAGAGTTCCACTTAATCCACAAATCTACAGGATATTGCAGTTCCTCCCAGCTTTTGCTAACGAACATATATGCTCCAATACTCATTAGTATTCTATCGTGATTCCTTTACTTAATAATTTGTACGACACATCCTGACTTTACATCTATTTTATTATTGTTGATCGCCCAGTATGATAATCGCCCTTTTTTTTAAACCATCACCTTTGGTGAGCTACCATTTCAGTACCTGATCAAGCTTCTTAGTGCCTGCCAGTTCCTCTCCTTTTTCTACCTATTATCATATGGAAAGGATCGCCCCCCGCTGACTTAACGAGATTCCTGAGGTCTTCAGAATTTCTCTTTGCCATACAACAGCATCATTGACATCTTTAAAGAATGGTGTGAAATACTACCCTCAATGAATAGAGCGATCAAACTTTTCAACTTTACTGAAAAGACCCCTCAAGGAGTTATAAACAGGTACATGCAGAATTTCTACGGAAAGAATTCAACGTCATGACAGGGGGTATTTATGCCACAGGCGTTTTTTTCTAAAAGACATATTTCACAGGAAACTTCTGAAAGGTGTCATGATAATTAGAAATGAAGATACTAAGATGGTGATTAATTCCTTAAGAAATGTAATCTAAAACTGTATGAGAGAAATAAAACTCACGCCAGTCAACCAAGATGCATAGGATGGTAAATATTCCATAGCTGAAAATGGGTAAATTTGAAAAGCCAATTACATTAGCGAAAACTCTGTAATAATTTTGTCCAAAGACTTGTTAAACCGATAAAAATTAATATGGAAGCTAAATAATCGTCGCCTGGATGTCTGAACCTGATACTCCGAAAAAATCACATTTATTTAGCATCAAAAATAAGGATTTTCAACATGTGATAATTCTCCTTGTAATTTACATAATAATTGTTACTGTTTGGTCCTATGTCGCGCTATTCAGACTATACCATCTTTACTCAGCCGTATTTGATCTTGGTTTGTTTGCGGAGGACCTGTGGCTGCCGCTCCATACAGTGCCGACATTCACCGGCATTCTGTATCAGTTGTTTTATGTATCGATTATACCTTATTTGCTAAGCCCTTTGTCTTTAATGGGTAGTCTTCGCGTTATCCTCGTAGTTCAGACTGTTTTTATCTGGGCTGCTGCTTTTCCTCTGTACTTTATTTCACGCAAGTTTGGTCTATCGCCGGTGCTGTCACTTCTGATCAGCGTATGTTACTTTTTCTATTTTCCAATTGCGGGAATAAATTTTTTCGACGTCCACAAACAGGCATTCTTTCCATTTTTCTTTATTCTCTCGTATACGTTCTACATTTATGGCCATAAAAAAACTTCAATGGTTCTTTTTGCCATCACTGCGCTGATTAAATGGCCTTACGAAATCTTTGTCATCTTATTTGCGTTTTATGAGCTTGTTTCTTACTTTTTCAACAGAAGAAAAGCGCACCTCGGTAATAAAAATCTGGTTTATCCCTTTATCCTTTTCGCATTTTCATCGTCAGCTCTGGTTCTTGGATATGGCATTTCTTTTCTTGGCGGTCCCATGTCGGTATCTTCTTTACACATTTCCCCCCCCACACAGACGTTTCCTCTGGGGAATATCGCAATTACCGTCATGATGATACTTGCGCCTGTTTTCTTTCTGCCTCTGTATTCAAATAAATGGGTATTGTTTCTGATTCCATTCTTTGTACTTATGGCAATAGCTAATAATGCCGCTTATTTCTTTCCGGACATATACACTGACCAGTTTCTCTCAATGGTTGTTCCATTCCTGTTCCTTGGAATTATTGACGTTTTATCAGTAATATACAGGGGTGAGCCAAAATATAGAGCCCCGCAAAAAAAATTGAGCCGGATCTACAAGGAGATAAGATCCAGCCAGACAGCAAAAATAGTGGTTTCAGTCCTTATACTGCTTGTCCTTCTTTCCATTGTATTCCAGCCATGGAGTCCTCTCTCCAGTGACAATGGATACATCAGTTGGTACAAAACAAATCCTTATGATAATGTTAATACATACACTTATTTAAGCGAGGAAGCAGCGATGATACCCAGATCGAATCCATATGTTCTTGTACCGAATAATATACCGGAAGCTTATCCAAGGGCTATTGTTGGTGGACCGTACCATGTGGGAGCATTTGTAATGGGTTTTCCTTCGCCGGTCTTTCTTAACATAACTGTTGGAGACGCCATAAACAATACCTTTCCCTACATAGCTGCCAGAGGTCATATAGTGTATGTGCCCTTAGACTATGCAATTTCAACAATAACAAATGCTGTTGCGTTTTCTAACTCTGGATATCAGAGCATGGTGCAGATAATGGATATCATGTTAGAATCCGGGAAATATGGGATTTTGGCAGAAGCCAATGGAACGATCGTTCTGGAGAGAAATTATGCATATCCACCGGCTTTATATGTTCCAATGAATGGATACATAGAGGAGTCTGATGGGTGTTCCCCCGCCGGGCATCAGACTGTCAATAATTCCTTGATTTTTTCCAACACATCTTCAGGATCCGTTATGTGGTACGGAGGCACGAAATATTATCCTGGAACCTATAATGACACACTTCATTTCTTTGTTTATCCTGAATCTTATGGCAACTTATCCATAACTGCCGTGCTTAACGGAACTTCAGTGTCTGAACAATATATCCATGTAAACGACAATAGCTCAGATCCTAGCTGGTACAATCTGTCATTTAACCAGATCATTGATAACATTAATTTGAATACAGGGTATTACTATTTCATCATACGCAGTGACGGATGGACAGGAAAAGTGGCTTTCAGCGGAATAAGTGAAATGGAGGTCTCGTATAAATGGTAACTGAGAAAGTGAGCGATGGATGAAAGAGTTTATATTTAATATTAGAGTGGAAAGCATGCGATATTTTGCTAGTGAACTAAATCTGGTAAAATTAAAAGACCTCCACAGTTTAGATTTGAAGAAGTGAAAATATGCAGTACTGATAGGAATTAATACAAAAGGTAACAAGTAGTTTTTTAGGACAGAGAGGAAGGAAAAAAGAGATTGATGTAATTGTTTCTTAGCAGCGTCATAAAAGAGGAGGTAAGGATACAGGAATGGCTCTAGAATAAGGACACTAAAAACAACAGATGGAAAACGTGAACTGAAGGAACTGCAAATATGGCGGTTTCCATTTGAGACAAGGGTTTATGAAAGTTGTTGAATTACTGGGTGTTAAGAATATGTTATCATCATATGCCTTCCCTTGCATCAGAACTGGATGCAAGAGTGAGACATTCTTTGGTGACCTGAAGGGAAGAACCATGAAGTCTGTTGAACTGATAATATCAGGTGGCCCTTAGGAAATACGGAAATATGTCACAAGATCCTTCCTGGGTGCAGCATGGCAGTTATGCCATGTGTATCTGATGAGAAATCTCATGAAACTGATTCCGAGAAAGAAGCAGTTGATTGTAATACAGATCATAAAGCAGGCACTGGACACGCTTGTTAAGCATAAACAGGTAAGCCGTCTAAAATGTTCGAGAGATGGCATCCTTCACTGTACAATTACAAAGCGTACAGTGAATCTTGGCAGAAGAGGCCAACAACAACAAACGTACTGGGGGGGCTTAACCTTGAATTCAGGCGCAGAACGAAAAATGTAGGAGTATTTCTGTCTAAACAGTCTCTTCTGAGACTTGTTGTGACAATAGTAATGGACAGAAATGAAGAATGAATCACTGGAAGAAAGTATATGAACATGGATGCAGATTAAGCTTGTACAGGATCTTTTCAAAATTACAGCAATTTCTGAACACTATCAAAAAATGAAAAATCGTTGTTATCATAACTTAAAGAAAATTTCTGTCTCAGAACCTTTCTATGTCTAGGAAATTGCCTATTTAGTGGCAAACAGATTGCAACCCCATGGATTAACATCCTTATGGTTGTGAACTAAATTTGGCATCACTTTTTTTTCAATTTCATTCATTTCACGAATCTCAAACCCATTTTCAACTAGTAAATTTATCACCATAGAATACGGTTCGCCTTTCTTTCGAAGAATATGACGATTGTACTCTATGATCAGAATCATGTGACTGCTGTTAAGTATGCTTTCACTTCCGCCCTCTAAGACCTCCTTTTCGAACCCTTCAACGTCTATTTTCACAACGTCTGGTTTAATTCCACGTTCGCGTAGGACATTATCCAATGTATCAATGTTTACCTTCTTTGCTTGGCCTCCCCTCATTTTTACCATGGAATTAGATCCATCCACTGTTCCAAAATCGTAAAAAGTTCTAATGCCTGATTGATTGCCTAGCGCAACGTTAAAAGATTTTATGTTTTTAAAACCATTCAAATTAAAGTTATTTTTCATTCTCTCGAATGTTTTGGCACTGGGTTCAAATGCGCAAACTATACCATTCCTTCCTACCAAAGGCGAAGCCAGCAAAGAGAAGAAACCGTTGTTAGCGCCTATGTCAAGAAATATATTGCCAGGCTTTAAGTAAGATTTCAAAACTTCAGAAAGCAGTGGATCTAGATAATCACCATTAAGATAATCCCAATAAACATCTCTATCATGGCTGGAGTTTCTGTCCAACTGGATTTTAAAACTTCCATAATCCAGTATAATAGGATCAGGAATTTTGTCCAATTTTCTCTTTACAAAATCAGATTCCCCTAACACCCTCCTATGAGGAACAAGACCAAAGATTGTATCTGTAATACCAAACGCTAGATCATTTTGGATGAGGCTTCTTGCAAGCCTTTTAACTGAGACTATAGTGATTAAGCTCACCTTTTAATTTTTTCTTCTAGTGGACCAGCCCACTTATAATTCAAATACGTAATGCCGGCAACACTTCTCAATCCTCTTTGATCACTAGTTCCAAGCGTAGAGCCGATTAGGTCCCCTATTTTGTAGTCTATTTTTACAGTTCTTAGTTTGTCTAAGCTAATCTTAAGAGACAGATCAGTGTCCTCCCCAGCATTAATAAATGTTTCATCATATAGATTTTCACCTGTTCTAGAGATCCAGCGTGAACTGTATATCCCGAAATCCTGTATCTCTAAGTATACGTAACCTTTCTTAAACAGCATTGAAAACTTTCCAGATGTAGGCGACATGAGATATTTTATTCCGAATTTTTCATACATTTTTAAAAGAGCTTTTCCATAATTCCTGTTCGTTATACTATAATAAAGTCTATGTAATTGGTTGGGAGCAGAAATCTTTTCTAATGAAGAATGATATTCAGAAGGATTTGTGAACACAACATCGTATCTTGTCTCATCCAATCTCATTAGTTGTTCTTTGAGTACTTCGACATTATCTATCTTTACCATATCGTCCCCTGAAATAACAACCCACTTCTGGTTGTACTCCAATGCCTTCTTAATTCCGACATTGATGTTGTGCGCAATATTGAAATAAAAATCCTCTCTGCCACCACTTTCCACAAAAATCATGTGAAGGCCTTTGAATATATTCTCCCTGCACTCCCTTGCATATTTACCGTTGAAATCCGCAGTTGTTATTACAACAATGATTTCTTTGTCACCCTCAACTTCATGGATAAAGGCAACACCCTTTGGTCTCTCCTTCATCCACTGTATCAGCTGATCACGGTTCTCAAAACCGTTATAAAATTGAATGATTTTATTGGGATCATCGCTGGTGAAGTAGTTATTGCGGTAATCCACTAAACTAAAAAACATCTTTGTCATTGTTCGTTCCATAGGACAAAAGAGTCGACTTCTCCCCAGTATCGTATCACCTTTGGTACTCTCGCTGATCATTTACATTTGGTTTAACCTCTGAAGATTATTAAGATTTTACGACATTGTCAAGATTTAGTTGATTTCTCTCTGATTCATACTGCAGAACCGAAATCATGAAATATAATGCAGGCATCCCATCTGATCTGAGCCCCTTAATTTTGGACAGATATTCTGTCTTCCAATGAGACATTTTCTTTCAACCTCCTTTTCTTCTCGATCCTGTTCTTCAATATTCTCTCCCCCTTTCTGTTTCTCTCTTCCAGGAA
>JAKAUD010000184.1 GCA_021827885.1 Thermoplasmata archaeon
GTTCATATTAAATAGAACTTCTAAGCAAGATATATAATTTTGCTACACTATGTGTTAAAAACTGATTTAGTGTTAAGTACAAGCAAATAATTCGTATGCACTTATCGTTCTTTTATCATAGTTAATTATGGACAATAAATTGCAATAATGCAAATGAAAGAAAAACCAAACGCAAGAAGTATATGTGTTAGTTAATTATACAAATGTTGATCAAAATTGAATTGGTTCTGGATCGCGAATATTTCGGTGAGAAAATTAAGGCTCTCAGCATTTCAGACGATGTAATCCATGCCAGGTCAAGCACGATGATTACTGAAGAAAATGACGGATTTCATGTTTATATAGAAGCCTCTGATACTGTTGCAATGAGGGCTTCCTTGGGAGCATTCGCAAGATCTCTCATATTGAGCCAGAGAATGTTTGAAGAGGTAAAATAAATGGATTCTAATATCAGCAATTATATGCAAAACCAACTTAAGCAGGCGCAGCAGATTGAGATTCAGCTTGAACAGATTGAGTCTCAGAGGTACCAGATTGACCTGAGAATAAAGGAGCTTGACAAGACGCTTCAGGAACTGCAGAAGATAAGCGAAGGCACACCTATCTACAAAAGCGTAGGCCCGATACTATACAGTATAAGCGATAAACAGAAGCTGATTGAAGAGTTGGCTGAACAGAAGGAACTGAGCGAGATAAGGATCAAGACACTGGAAAAGCAGCAGAAAACTTTTGAAGAAAAATACAAGGAAATCGAGACCCAGATAAAGAGAACGTACGAACAGGGAAAGAAAGGTAATGCCTGAGTGAATCCTCCCCGGGATGTCCAGAAGGAAAGGCCAAAATATGAGATGGAGGTATCAAAGGTCGGAATCAAGGGACTGGAACTACCCATCGATATTGAGAGAAATGGAATCAAGAACCACCTGATCGCCAGGATAGATCTTTTTGTTGACATACCTGCTGAAAGGAAAGGCGCAGATATCTCAAGAACTGTCGAAATTATCGAACAGGCAATCAGGGAAAAACCTGTTTCCGATGGGATAGAAAACCTGTCAATGGATTTTGCGAAGAAATCCCTGGAGCGCTTCGAATATTCGTCAACTGCAACATCATCCATCTTTGCAGACTTTTTCATGAAGATAAACCAGGGAAATGGAAGAACTACTACCGTGAAATATAATATATTCGGGGATGCGACCGCACACAGGAACGGAAACACTGAAAAATTCGTTGGGGTAAAGGTCCTTGGCATAAACGCCTGCCCATGTGCAATGGAAACTGCAAGATCAATACTGTCTGATAAATTTCCAAATGCTGCAGACTCCATGGAAAATATCCCCATTATCACGCATAACCAGAGGAACTGGATCACCATCAAGATGGAAATTCCGGAAGGCAGGAAAGTGGAGGCGATTGACCTGATCGAATTGATCAACAGTTCCGTTGAATCACCCCTCCTACCCATGCTGAAAAGGATGGGGGAAGGCGAACTGGTTGTCAGGGTTCATTCAAAACCAATGTTCGTGGAAGACATCGTGCGGGAAATCGCATTCAAGCTGCAAACAAAATACCATGATTTTCCTGATGGAACAAGGTTCAAGGTAATATCTCAAAGTGAGGAAAGCATCCATCCACACAATGCTTATGCAGAAATACAATCAACAATAGCTAAAAAATAAGGCTATTTTTTAAGCCTTCTAATCATCTTTACAAGGCCCTCGATGGCATCCTTTGCCCCTTCAATCCTGACCTGTGCCTGCAATCTTGTCTCGCCGGGACCAGAAATGCCCAGAGTAACGGGCTTTGAGAACTCAACCGATAGATCCATGATCTTCCTTGCGGCATTGTTCATGATTATTTCGTCGTGGTCTGTTTCACCTTTTATGACAGCCCCAAGTGTTGCAACCCCCTCAATGTCATCCCTTAAAAGGAGATGCTTCACTGCCAGCGGTATGTCATATGTACCCGGTGCCTTGAAAACTTCTGCGACTTCTGCACCCAGAAATTCCGCATGCTCTTTAGCCCTCTGCAACATCATCATGGTGATGTCGTAATTGTATTCCGAAACTACTATTCCAATTCTCATTCTAATACCTCAATGTTTTCCTGTTCCCATGGCATTCCCACTGTCGAGGGCAGGCCCAGCATCCTCAAACCCCTGCCTGAGTCCCTGTCCTGCCATTTCTGTAAGTTTGCCGGGATTGTAAATCAAATAATATGCGTTTATAGCATGCTCACGTGCCCTTCTGTCACACAACCATGACAATTCACGCCCATCCTTGGCCTCATCCTCATGGACAAAGACTTCAATGATGTGTTTTCCTGTTTTTACCTGTGCCTCCATTAACCCTGTCGATGCAACCATTGCTGATGACTTGTCAACTGGTTTTGGTCCCGGCATGCCGCATGCAATGACTATATCTGCATTCATTGAAAACAACTTAATGCATGCCACCGGTAAATCCTTGATCCCCGGAACTGTATACCTAATGAATTTTATATCCGGAGAAAGCGATTCCAGTTCATTCCTGATTGATTTTGCCATATCGTATCTGGCGAAAGTGGTGTCCGCAATGCCAAATATATGCATTTTCAGATCTCCTTCAGAAGCCTTGCCTTGATTGAGCTTGAATTCTGGTATTTCTCCTCAAGATAAGGCGAGATCCTGACAACCTTTACCGGCATGCCCCTTTTCTCCATCTCTTCCTCAATATAAGCCTGGGAAAACTTCTGGTCGTATCCAAGTGCTATTACCTCAGGTTCCACGTTAAGAACTGTGTCAAAGATGTCAACCTTGCTTCCAAGAATCGCTTCATCTACCATTCTGAGATAAGAAACCATCTTCAGCCTGGAGTTTTCATCAAAAAAAAGTTTCTTTCCATTCTTTTCTGCAGTAACATCCCTTGCAATCACAACTGTAAGTGAATCACCGAATTTCCTTGATTCGTTCAGGTAATGTATATGCCCCGGATGAAGGATATCAAACACCCCTGTCGCCATGACCTTTTTCATTTGACCATCCGGAGATGATCAAATCTCCCTCTATAAATGTTAGTCCTCTATTTTTGGCATAATCCATCGCCTCTTCCTTAGTCATTGAATTGCCGGTATCGGAAAGCATCTCGGCAATCGTAGCGGAAGGAATGAATCCTGCCCTCTCCACGAGATATGTTGACAGTTCGGTGTGCCCTTTCCGGCGTGAAAAATAATCCTTCCTGGCAATAATGAGGTTTACGTGTCCGGGAACCCTGAATTCGTGGAAAAATTCCGAGGAAGCTGTTCCGTTCAATTGCGACAATCTGGGAATGAACTGGGAGAATTCCCTGACCGTTTTATACCGATCCTTATCGGGTATTCCGGTGAATGTGCTCCTGTGATTTACCGTGACAGTAAATGATGAATTCTTGTCGTATCTGAGATCTCCGGAGAAAGCAGCATCCTTGCCATTCTTAAGATACCTGGCATAGAATTCGTCCATAAATGGCAGCCCGATTCTCTCAGCATCCTCCTCTTTTATGGTTGTGCAAATAAGGCCTCCAGCGTCCTTCCTCATTGCCCTGATAATTTCAGGTGTGATGAGTTCTGATGGAATCACCATATCCGTCTCAGCCTCACGCTTTGCATCGTCAAAAATAAGTACTGGCTTTCCATCCCTGAATAGCCTTGAATATTCTATCTTCATGGATGGATATGCCTATTGTCAATATAATATTTTAGTAGATACCAAAATATTGGTAATCAAAAGTTGTAATATCTGGAGGATATTCCAGTAGGTTGATTATCAGGGAATATAGGCAGGATGATCTGGAAGCCATCGTAAGGATAGAGGAGAGGGCATTTGAGGTTGGTGCCTACACAATCCATATGCTGAGAACTATTCTTCATGACAAGGATTCGTATTCTTTGGTAGCGGTTGAAGGTGATACCATTGCCGGATACATAGTAATCCTTCCTCTTGATTATGTGAGTGCGGATGTGGAATCAATTGCCGTTGACCCGGACTTTGGGGGAAGAGGCATTGGCAAGGCGCTCATGAATCAGGGAGAGGAGTGGATACGAAAGAGAGGATATGCCTATTCCGTTCTTGAGGTCAGGGACAGGAATGAATCGGCAATAGGGATGTACCTTAAGCTTGGCTATAGAATCACCGAGAAACTTCCGGATTATTATGAACTTGAATATCGTGGCAGCAGGGATGGCTACAGAATGATTAAGAAACTATCTTCCCAGTAACTCACTTATTTTTTCCCTGTTCTTCCTGTGAGTGAATATTGTAACTTTCCTCAATGCAAAACTTTCACTTAGTGCTGATAGAAGAGGAGAGAATTCCTCCGCCTCCCTCATTCCTGAGGTGGTTTTTACCATTACCCCCGTCTTGATCCGCTTCTTTCCAGCGAATGACTTTGGCGGTATCACGTCAATGAAGAAATCGTCACTGGCAAAACCATTTTCCAGAAGCCTCTCTTTGATAATGTCCTCAATTCCTTCCCTGTAATCTATTGCTATGGAAGGCACGAACAGATCCCTCTTCAGGACCTTTAAGGCCCATTCCCTGCTCCCTTTGTCATTCTTCAGGTTCCACAGGAAGTCCCCATCGTCCATGTGCAGGAGTTCAGCCCTATCCTTCTCAAAGAGTTCAACGGCCCTTGACAGCATTAATTGCGCAATCCTGCTTGTTTTGTGAAAATATACCATCTTGTACATGAGGAACCTGTTGAGAAGGATTGATTCTATTGTAGGGATTCCTTTTTCTTCGATGAAAATCCTTATTCCATCGGTCCCCGATATATTTATTATCCTGCGGTAGTCAAATGGTATTGTTCCTAATCCTGTATAATAGCTGTCTCTCCTGAGATAGTCCATTTCATCCGCATCAAGCTGGCCGCTAATAATGCTGCCTTCAATACTCTCGTGTTCATTTGATATAAGTGCTGCGATGCCCTTTGGATCGAACCCGCTTTCCTCAAGCCTTCCCGGGATTGAAGAGTGGTCAAACGGTTTCTTTCCCAGAATAAGCCTGATTCCAATCTCCTCGTGAGAAAGATTCCTGGCGCTTCCGAACAGTCCCTCAAAGCTATGACTGAAAGGCCCGTGGCCTATATCATGGAGAAGAGCTGCAGCCTTGAGGTCGTTTATCCTGTCAGCCTTCAGTGCCTCGCCATACTCTTCAGCAAGCTTCATTGTCCCAAGGCTGTGTTCAAATCTTGTATGGTTAGCGCCCGGGAAAACAAGGTAGCAGAGGCCCAGCTGCTTGATCCCACGAAGCCTTTGGAATTCCGGGGAATCTATAATGGAGAGAAAATTTGACTCTATTTTTGTAGGGCCGTTTATTGGGTCCTGAATTATCTTGAACATGTGTCCTTCCCTGAAATACCGAACATGCCTGAATCGGGCTTAACGTCCTGCAGAGTTTACCCAATGATTCGCTCTACCCCAGTCCCCCCACAGCATCGAAAGTTCCGGTTACCGGTGCTCCCTTCCGGACCTGGCGGGTTCACCGGATGAATCACCCAAACAGTCTCCTTTGAGTCTGGTTGAATGAAACCCCGATCCATGGGGATAGAGTTTCATCGTTCACCAAAGGCTCTGCAGAGGCTAAGTTGACCTCTCCAGGCTGTCGTCCCCGCGTATAGACTTCGGGTAACAGAGAGTGCCTAACTCCCCGACCTAGTTCGGCACAACCTAATCATTACAATTTAATTAGTGTTTTCCTTTTTGTATTCGATTGCGTATTCATTTAATCAGTATTGGGAGGATTGCCTAGTGAATTAGGATTTAAGGATTAATGGAGTGGCTATGGCAGTTATATGCGGTTGGCACTATAATTTTAATTTATATCATTTCTTATTGAAAATACGGAAATATTTCACACTGATTAATCGTCTAAAATTTAAATAGCAACTGGATCATATAAACATATGGCAGAAATATCGAAGGATCCAAAATACTATTTTAACAAGGGAAACACGTTGTATTCTGTGGGAAACTATGAGGAGAGTATAAAAAATTATGATCTTGCGATTGGAATGAATCCAAAGGATCCGGATTTTTATTTGAATAGATCAGAGACATTGCATATACTTGGAAAATACGAAGATGAAATTGCAGGATATGATAAGGCAATATCAATCAACGCCAAAGATCCTGAATATCATATCAGGAAATCATGGGCCCTTCAATCCATAGGTAAATATGATGATGCCATAGTAGAGTATGACAAGGCAATATCACTTAACCCCAAGGACCCGGAGTTTTATATTAAAAAAAGCCACGCTCTAATCAAGATAGGAAAATATGAGGAAGCTATAAAAGAATACGATAAGGCAATTGCAATCAACGGCAACAATCCTGACTATTTTAATCATAAGGCTGATGCCCTAATGGCTATAGGTAAATATCAAGAATCTTCCAACGAGTGTGACAAGGCAATATCACTTAATCCAAAGAACCCGGAATTCTTCACTAAGAAGAGTCAAGCCTTAATAAAAATAGGAAAATATGAGGAAGCTATAAAAGAATATGACAAGGCAATAGCAATCAACAAAAGCAATCCAGATTACTACTATAGAAAAGCCAATTTACACAAGATACTTGGAAGGTATGAAGATGCGATCAAGAATTATGATATAGCTATTTCTTTAAAGCCTAACGACACAAAATACTTTGATGAAAGAAAAGAAACCGTAAATATGATCGGAGTTCCAGAAACCAATAATGAAGAAAAGAAGAAAACGAAAGAACATATTATTGGAAGGAATAAAGAATAAGGTTTAATCCCCTATTTTTTTATAGCCTATGGCGGAAATAGATGGTTGATTCTACCAGACTTTCCTAACATGCATTACCCAAATTTCGCAATATATTGGCTTTATCCATCATTTCATCATTGTATGTATCTTCAGACAATGAATCATCGAGTATCATTTCCGTTGCTTT
>JAKAUD010000071.1 GCA_021827885.1 Thermoplasmata archaeon
AGAAGCAAAAAGAGACAAGATGGAACATATCCCATGGTGGTTTCTCAACAGGAATTGTTGTCTAATTCATCAGTTAAAGCTTCTAAACTTAAAAAGTTAAAGCCTTCGACCGGGATATTGGGTAAGTCCATTACAAATTCTGAAGAAACTATTGGAAGATTTGGTATTTCTAAGGGGAAGAGAGGAATTTATGACAGCAGGAATCCTTTAAATGACCTGACTGGAAGGGAATGGGTCCGGTTCACAAGAAGTTGGGAAATTCATAATCCGCCATCAAGGAAAAGAAGCGAACTACTTCACCCTGCTAAGTTCCCAGAAACCCTTATTGAAGAATTTATCAGATTTTTTACAAAAGAAAATGAGATAGTGTTGGACCCTATGCTCGGCACTGGATCAACGTTGGTTGCCTGCAAAATGGCCAATCGTAGGGGGGTAGGAATTGAATTATCTAAGAAGTGGGCTGACATTGCACGTAACAGAGCTATTCAAATAGACGAAAGCGAAGTTAATCAAAGGCAGATAGTAATTGAAGGAGATTCTAGGAATCTAGTCGAACTATTGGCAGAAAGGGGTATCAATTCTGTTGATTTTTGCATAACCTCTCCACCCTATTGGAATATGCTAAGAAAATCCAGAGGACACGTTAAATCCGAATCCAAAAAGAGGAAAGAAAATGGGTTAGATACTTATTACGGAGAGGACCCGAGGGATTACGGAAACATAGACGAATATGAAGGGTATCTTAACGAAATGTATTCATTATTCGCTAGGGTCTACCAAGTACTGAAAGATCAACGGTATCTAGTTGTTATTGCTCAAAATGTTCTTACCAAAGAGGGTAAGATGGTTCCTGTCGCTTGGGATATGGCGAAACGACTGGGCCAGTTATATACACTTAAGCAAGAGAAAATTTGGCTGCAGAACAACAAAATGCTGGGATCGTGGGGGTATCCCTTTGAATACGTCTCTAATGTGCACCATCATTATTGTCTTATCTTTAAGAAGGATGAGTCTAAAACCTTAAAAGGGTTAGAGTTAGCCAGAGTCAAAGAGAGCCCATAGTATAAAGGTCTCTCGGTAAGACATAAATGGCGGATTCCGCAAGTGCATATGGTGGATAGTAGTAGCAGGCTGCTCCTAAGGGAGGCCCAAATTTGCGATTTGCAGAGATTAATATGCCAGCCTTGATCTTCTTGCCAGAGATTAGACCCGCAAATGACGGCCACGGTATCTTCTTACCTTCTTTGATGGCCTTATCACGTCGCTTATCAAGAGAGTTTAGTTTTTCAACAATTTTATCCGTTGCCATACCAGTAGAATTAACGGCAGGATTCTTAGGGGTGGGAATGAAGTAAGCAGGATATTTAATGAATTTCGCAGAGAATTCAGAAAAAGGGATGTGACCGATCCAGTATATCTTAAAGTCTTCAGGCACTTTTAAATTAACGAAACTTTCGCTGTTAAGGACCCATTCAAAGTTAGGGTCATTAATATTTTCAAGTGGATTTGTCGGCTTTGTGACCATATCATCAAAATTACTCTCTGCTGCTATCACAATCTTGTCGGAGGGGTTTAATTCAGATGGGTGGTCTACTCTGATACACCCAAGAGCAGAGTATCTTACTCTAGAACTCCCATCTTCTCCAGGTTTGAGGATAATTTCCACCACGGATTGGCGGTCTCCATTCCATTCACCTATAGGTATGATTCTAATGGACCCTCTCTCTTGTGAAAGAACTTTTTGACTCCTTTCCCACTTTGCCTTCAAAACAAAGCCTTTTTTAGATTTTTCTCTTGCTTCAATCAGTTTTCTATCTTGAAAATAAATCTGGGCCTTTCCGTAAGGCGCGGCGCACCAGAAGCCGGAGTCACCAAATGCAGGAGTCCTTCTTCTTAAATCTTGTTTGGTTTCGGCTATTCCGAATATATAGCTGTCCTTCATTCTTTCCGGGGTTAATTGAGTCATAGGAACCATCACAGGAAAGAATCTTCTCCATTCTGGACCAGGATAATCATAATTTTGTATGAAGAGTTCAGGAGTAAATTCTTGTCTTTTCCAGTTTGCACTGTATTCGGAATATATGACAGTAGTTTTCACATCGTAAATCTTTTCGTTCACCTTGAAGTCAAAGATGTCACTTTCCCGGTAGCCCGTCCAGTCCATATCACATTTCTTCCCTCTTTTTGTAAGTTCTCTTTCTAATACAGATTGAGCAAGTACTCCTTCGGCGATGTGCACCATTCTGTCATTTGTAGATTTTTGAGCTTTTCCTCCGTAATGCATCCTGTCAAAGGTCCAGGGTAGACTAATTGTAGCATATTCAATTGCTTCTCTTTGTTCGCGTTCAGTTATTTTTGATTCCCATATTTGTTTAGGGTCTGAAAGCGGAGTGCGATTTCTCATAAAGCCTACACTGTATTAATAGGGGCAGATATAAAGTCATGGCACAATGAACTAATATCGCAGGCACCACACGAAATTTTCCCTGGAGTTGTGTATGGGCCATTGAGCGAGAGCTTTTCAAACCGTCTTACTGCTTCCTCAATAAGTTTTGATACAGCCTCAATAGATACATTTACTGGAATCTGGGCAGTTAAACCTTCCTGACTAAGATCGTATAATCTACCCTCTGATACATCAAAACCTCCATTTCTCAACCCATATGCATAGACCTTGAGTTGATGTTCATAGCGGTGTTCTAATTCCTTATGTACTGAGAATTTCCAGTCAACTACTATTATTGATTTCCCATCCTTAATTGTTGCGTCGACGAATCCACTTACGACTATATCACCTAGTTTGAAACTGAATCTATGCTCTGTTAAATCTACCTTCTTTAAAATTCCAGTCTTTATTAGTTGGAAGAGCTTTAATTTAATAGATTTTTGTATCTTGAGTTCTTGATTTATTTCTCCAAGAGGAAGATAAACTTCTTCATTTACTATATCGTCAAGCTTATGATCACCTTCACTCGTTATCCTTTGTATAGCCCTATGCGCTATATTTCCAGCTCCCAGCTCCGAACCTACCGGTACATCTACCCCTACGATTCTCCTGAGGTAAAAATGATATGGGCACTCCAGAAGCAGAATAAAATCTGAAACACCAAGGTGAAGGTAATATGGTCTAGTAAAGTCCTCTATTTCAGCTAGATTTGAATCACTGGAAACTGACACGTTGCCTGATTGTTTAAGCAGGATTTTGATTAGTCTTTTATCTGCAAATCTGCTAGGTCTTTTCCTCTCATTCCCGGTAAAGATGTAAAGTCTATCTCTTGCACGAGTGATTGCCACATACCACAATCTTCTTTCGTCCTCAATGGAAGTGCCGTAACGCTGTGCAATATTATCAGGAAACGACGACCTGTGACCCTCCGGCCGTCTCGGAAATCTATCTTCCCATGCGAACGGTAAAATCACTACGGGCCATTCAAGACCTTTGGCTGCGTGTACCGTAGATATTGTAACAGCATCAGTCCTTCTTGTGGACATCCCAACTTCAGTCCATCGTTCTATTTGCTTACTCAGTTGCCACCGAAGATTATTGGTGAAGACATCTACTGGGGAACTTCTGGCATTATACTTTGCGGAAAATCTCCTGCGATATGCCTCCTCTATAGCTCTCATTATCTGCGTTATAGCGGAAAAACCTTCTTGGACAGGAGAATCAGAAGGTTTAATTCTGAAACCAACTGACTCAACGAAGTCAAAAAGTTGCTGCCTGAAGTTATATTGATCATTTAACGACCTTGCATTATTCATTACTAGTTTGCTATACCACTCTGCAACGTATCTATTGATCCGGTTAATGTCCTTCTCTTCACAGAATACAGAAATTTTTGTCAAATATTCATTGATTTTGTTGTTAAGCTCTACTTCCTCACTCTTGTTTGCCGGAATTGGAGGCTCATTCATAATTGAAACTAGGTCTATTATCGGCAACATAAAGTTGTTTACGAGAAGTATGCCAGAATTTCTATTAGGAGAATAATAGGGTATGTGAGCTTCCGCAAAAGAATCCATTAAGTCCTGACCATGATAAAGCACTGATCTCATCAGAACGGCTATCTCTCCTGGCTTAACGCCGTCGTGAATAAGATTTTGTACAGTCTTCACGACTCCTAGTTCGTTTGGGAATGTTGTATTGTCAAATATAACAGAAGCATTGGAATTGGCCCTTGTAGGGTCTACCTCCATGTCATTGATTGTAAATCTCATCGAGAAGGCCATATTCTTGGCGGTTAGATTTGCGTAATCTACTATGCCGTTCCGAGAGCGATGGTTCATTGTAATCTCATAAATTTGAGCGTCCGGGAAGTCTTCCTTAAACGATAATATCCTTTCAACTTCACCTCCTCTCCACTGATAAATTGCCTGGCGAGGGTCTCCGACTGCTAGGATCCTAGATTGGATATTCCCCTCCATCATTGCCTTGAGTAGCTCTACTTGAGCTGGATTGACATCCTGATATTCATCTACATAAACATCCATTCGATGACATGAGAATTTTGAGTTTTTAAGGCGAAGAGTTGCTTTTCTTACTAGGAGACCAAAATCAATAAGCCTCTGTTCTTCCATGAACTTAAGATAATTCTGGATTGCCAGACATACATTTGATGGCATGATTTTATTATCAACTTCGAGAGACTCGTTGTAAAATATCTCGAGATCAGAAATGAATCTATCTATCTTTTCAAATTTATTACGACCCTCATATAACTTTTCCAGTTGCAATTCCTGATAAACTCTCTGAACAAGTTGAATCTGTTCTAGTTCATCTACAACTTTAGTGTTAGCTAGCTGCCCGTCTTCTTTCAGAAAATTGTCACACCAACCATGAATAGTCCCGATATAGATTTTATCCAAAAGATGCTCCTTTTTTAGAGTTTTTAGCTCCTTCGAGATCCTAACAACCAGTTCATCAGCCGCATTGTTAGTGAATGTGAACAAAATGACTTTTTCTCGGTCAGGAGTTACAATTCCCTCGTTAATCTGCTTTATAAAGGTCTCAATTAGAAGCCTGGTCTTCCCAGAGCCAGCGGCTGCTACTACAAGTTGAGCTCTTTTTTTGGACTTAACAACTCTATTTACCGTGTTTTCAAAATTATCAAAGCTATCCATTCATTTATCTAAGTTTTGGTATGGTGAGAAGTGTATTAAACTATTCCTACGTCTTCATTAGCCACTTTAGACCAGTTCATTTGTTCTGGGATTTAACATGGACAATTGACCAAGTGGTCAGTCTATCAGAATTTACGTAACATCATATGACACCTACGATCAACAATGCAAGGATTTTAGCGAGGAAAGACAGAAATAGATATTAGTGCATCTAGGTTTATGGCTTACGATGGCATAATCAAATGCCCCTACTGTAATCACGAGGGTTCAGATTTCAAGTTCCTGAAGGAATGGGTAAGCGGAACTGCAATTGTCGATAGGTTTGAGTGTTTATCGTGTAGTCGAGTCTTTAGGTTATATTTTGGAGAAAAGCGTGATGGAAAAGAGTTCAAGTATACTATAAAGGCGAAATGATATGATCTATGGAGCCTCTAACCTTAGGCGAATTATAAGGGCGTAAAGGAAAAAGAAGTTGCAGACACTTAATTCCTATAGTGGTTAAGAGAACAGATGGATGAGGATGCTAGAGCAAACTTATAGGCAATCCCGTTTTTACTGTAATATACTGGTTCTCTGAATTAGTTCTTAACCTTGCATTCGAACCCGTGATAACTTCAGAAGCAAATAAGGTTCCAATTCCTTGGTTTGGGCCATTAATAATAGTTGTTATCGTAGCCTGTGAAATTAGAGGGCATGTTTCGATATTGAAATCGGAAAGACATATAATTGATTCGAAACCGCACCCCTTGGCCTTGGGGGACAAACAAGGTTGCGACAACCAAATAGCTGAAAACCAATAAACTTTCCTCAGTTACTACAAAGTAGGCAGGTCGTTTTTTCCATCACTAAATCTCGACATTCAAGATCTTCCGGGAGCCTCGCGTTCGACTGAACCTATCCTATTTTAGTCCTCAACTGCAGCGGCTAATTGAAAGATAAGGAATACCGATAATGAAAATATCATTTCAGGTACTGTCTAAATAAAGAAACGGCTCTAAACCCGAAGAATAAAAATAAAGATGACTAAGTAGGCTTATTCCTCCTTCTGGTTCCCTCCAGGACCGCACCGATGATAATCCCGAAAAACAAGCCTGCAAAAACACCAAAAATAAGACCGCGCGCCAAGGCAGCTGTCAGTGCATAAGAAAATGAAATGGCTGATTGGTTTACTTCAGAATATAAAGTTTTAAAGTCAGTAAGGAGAAGGGTGTAGTTTTCTTTAGAGTAGTTTCCCGAAAAGTTGGGGGTTATGGTAATGCCAGGTAGGAAGTCATTTGAGGTAGCTCCTGTGTGTGGGGCTATGAACAAAAAAAAGACTGAGATTGTGAGCAGAAAGAGAACGACCGCTATGACTTTTGTTACATTCCGCATTTACTCAGAACTGATTTTCAATTTGATTATTAAGGTTCATGAAGAAATCTTCTACCCGAGGACTTGGAGCCTCTATTATCTGTGATATATAGTAGTATATGACCTCTCAAAACAATTCTCTCCTGTCCATATAAGATTTCCTTTTTGGACAGTGAAATCTGAGAGTGGGATAAAAGGAAACAAGTCCATCCCATGGGATATTAGGGTAGTCAGTATGTATTTGCGATATACCAGGCCACAGCAGAGAGTATGACTGGACATGCTATCCACTCTGGATTCCTCGATATCCTTCTACCGAATCCCCGGAGTATCCAGTAGAAGTAGGCAGTGGAGGTGAGTATTGCCATGGAGGGTGTGTATTTCAAATTCATGTAGAGGAAGGGGATGATGGTTGGGTATAGGAGATATGAAATAACGGTA
>JAKAUD010000129.1 GCA_021827885.1 Thermoplasmata archaeon
AGGACAAAGTACCTTCGGGCCGAGGGGAATTCAAGCCCATGGAGATTTCGCCAGCAACCTTTGAAGTGGGAAGCTCCCTGCGAAAGCTGGGAGAGGAGGCCACTATAGCCAATAACCAATTGAAGTTAATTAAGAACCTCGGCGTTGACACGAAATGTAATTGACAATGCACTATTCAAGTACTACATTGCGTTAATCTACATATTAAGAGATGCCCTTGCTTCATCTGACATTTTGCTCGGATTCCATGGAGGTTCCCATACCAGTTCAACATCTGCCATTTCTACCCCTGGCATATTTTCAACAACCTTCTGAACCTCTGCAAGTATCCAGGGAGTTACCGGGCATGTTGGAGCAGTCATTGTCATTTTTAAAAGTACCTTGTCGTTATTGATGTCTATCTCGTAAATCAATCCAAGATTGACTATATCCAGACCTATTTCAGGGTCTTCAACTACCTTCAGTTCCTCAAGAATCTCCTCTTTGGTTACCATTAATATCAATATATGATTTCAAATGGAAATATTAATGCTTTTTAATTACAAGAGAGACAAAAAGAGGTATTTATCAGGCATACTTATGAATCATTCCAGGTTCAGCATCTGATTCTGAAAGTCTTTGCTGGCATTGTTCCTGAAAGATATTATGGATGATTCTATCGCACCAATAATTGATTTTTCAATCCACCTATTATCAATTAAAAAATTATTTCCATCGGTGACATTTTTTTCACGAATACCGACGGAATCCTTAAGTGATTCGTCAAACTCAATGGATTGGCTTTCACCGAAATGAATCCTGCCAATCTTGTCTATGACCACAGCACACATTGACCTCAATAATATCCCTTTTGAGGGTATTTCCCTGACCCCTATGCAGAGGCCAATTGCGAAATCATGCAATTTTAGCAGTTCAACCGCTTCATCTGTAGCTTGTTTGTAGTTATCAGGATAAAATTCTATGGGGAAAAAACCGTTTCCTAACTCCTTAAATTCGAGATTCAATTCACCAAATTCTTTTTCCATATATGACCTGGCATCTGCAAAAAAAGGTTGCCATGTTGAATTCACTGCAAAATATATCGGTTTCATGACCTTTCCATGCTCATCTATTTCTCCTCGCATTATTCTCCTAGAACTTATTGGCAGGAGGTCTTTTGCAAGAACAACTGGAACTGTAATAATAACTAGCGGGGTCAGGTTGTTTTGAACTCTTTTCTCGTTGATTCTCCTTGCATTGCCCACGGTCTCTTCAGAAACCACTATGTGCGTATAACTCGCCTCTGATGTCGAATCACCTTCCGTAGAATTCAGGGGCCTGATGATGAAGTCCGAAGTCCTGCTCCTTAGATATTTCTCTATGATTTCTTTCCTCTTTTCAAATCCAATGATCCCATACGGCTTACTTTTTTTAATGAATGCGTCTGCGGTTAACCCGACTATTATTGGCATGTTGAGATCTAAAACTACATCCAACAGGGCTTTGTGCCCATCGTGCAAAATGGTAAAGGTTCCCGCCACGATAACTTTCATTTAGTTCTTTTTTATGAACGTCTTACTGAGCCGTCTGATTCCTTCCTTCAGCTGTTCATCGTCACCGTACGTAAAATTCAATCGCATGCTCCTCTTCTGCCCGCCCGTAGTGCTGAATGCCTGTCCGCTAATGTAAGCAACCCCATTTTTTATAGCCTCCCCGACCATTTGTTTTGTATCCACATTACCGGCAACTGTCAACCAAACAAACATTCCCCCGTCAGGCTTTGACCATGTCGAACCATCCCTGAATTCCTCTTCAAGTGCGTTTACCATGATATCTCTCTTTTTCCTGTACATCTCGATGTTCAAGGCAACCTGTTTATAGATTGATCCCTGCTTGATGTATTCATATGCCACATATTGTGAGAATGTGTTGGTAGCCAGGTCAAGTGCCTGCTTGATTAGATTGAATTTTGATATGACCTCGGTTGGAGCTATCGTGTAACCAAGACGCAATCCCGGCGTCATGACTTTTGAAAAAGTTCCGAGATATAAGACACCATCTCCGCCCTTGAGGCTTTTGATAGGAGGAACCTTATTCCCATAATATCTGAGCTCACCGTAAGGATTGTCTTCTATAAGCGGAATATCATACGAATTTGATAATTCCAGAATGTGCTTTCTTCTCTCCAGAGACATTGTAAAACCGGTTGGATTCTGAAAAGTAGGGATAGTATATATGAAGGATGGCTTTGTTCCAGCCTTTATCAAGGATTTTATTCTTGATTCAAGGACATCGGTCTTCATTCCCTCGTCATCCATCTCTATGAGATCTTTAGCGTTGAATGCAGATATTGCCCCTACATAGGTTGGCTCTTCGGTTATGATTGTGTCACCCGGATCAGCAAGCACCTTTCCCAACTCGTAAAGACCCTGTTGTGAACCGGAATTAAGTATGACATTCTGCGGAGTGCATTTAAAGCCCTGCGTCTTTTCAAGATAACCGGGTATTATATCAAGAGTCTCCTGCACTCCCAATGTATTTGCATACTGAAAAACCTGGGCAGATCTTGTTTCAATGAGGTTATCCATGATCTGTTTCAATACCGCCGATGGAAAAGTTCCCGGATTCGGCATTCCACCGCCAAGTGAGATAAGGCCTGGTGTTGAAGCCATCTTTAACAGTTCGCGAATCTCCGACGGTTTCATTTCATTAAGAAAATACGAGAATTTATAATTCATTCTCTCACGCATCTACATTTCTAAAGGAAATATAAAAGTGTTTGAACTCATCAATACAAAACACTTATAACGTTGCTGAAATTTGAGCCCAATGATATCCAACAGACTGACTTGGAAAGTCAGTGTTATCGGCCAGCCAGGATCAGGAAAAAGCTCTCTGATTTCAAGGATGGCTTATGACAGCGATTCGGCTGCAGGTGCCATGAGAGGATTAGTGAGAAAGAAACTAAACGCTGAATTAAACGGCGAAACAAGGAATGTAGAGTTCTTATTTCAGGAAATAGATGGATTCTCTGGTTCTGATAACCTGATTGCCAGCGCGAATGGCGTCATAATAGTCGTGGATATCACAAATCCGGTGGATTTTGATGAATTGACAAAGTTCATTAATTTTATTTCAAATTTTGGAAAGAAACCGCTTATATTCATAGCTGGTTCGAAACTTGACAGAAGGTATGAGGCCAAGATATGGGAAAAGGACCTTGAACCCCTGAAGAAGCATGGAATCTCAAAAATTTATATGGTTTCGTCAAGGCAGCCGGAGACCGTAAAGAGTATGTTGAATGATGTTGCGGCAAGCCTCCTTATGAGAACAATGGAAAGGAAATGAGTTGAGTGGAAAGGCCATATGCGGAGAGATAGTGTTCAATATTACCGGAAACAGAAGTGCAGCCCATATTTTCAATAAGTATTCAACCGGTACATTGAAAGGAGATGTGCTTATTCTTGAACCGTTGGAGGTTATTTTTTTATTCTGGAAAAGAAGAATTAGGGCAGAGAACCCCGTTTTCAATGATGGCGCATTATTGCTGAAAACAATGCTTCATGAAGATGAGATCCCACTCTGGAATACATACAGAGACCTGAGAATAGCAGGGTACAGAGTTAAGAGGAATGGAATGGAGTTGAAAGCAAGAGAGAGAAGTTCCGCTTCCACAATTTTTACCGTTAAAACCGTGCGTGAAAATTTTCGTTTCCAGTTCTCACAACTCTTTCAGTGGAAAGATAATATCATTGCAGCTGTCGATGATGATGGGGGAGTGACTTTCTACAAGATTGCTGAGATAGAGATAGAGGGAAGCCTGGATATTCCGGAATTTCCTGAAAAACCAGTTTTAATGGAGAAAAGATCTGTTTATTCCGGTTCAACCCTCCCGGAATGGATCGGTGATTCTACCACCGTGAACTTCACGGTTCTCTCGGAACTTGAAACGAGATATATAAATGGCGAAAAACCGGAAGGCCTTGTAGAACTTGTTTATCGTGATCTGTTCAGGAAGCGCTCCATAATAAGAACCGGGTTCAAGTATGGATGTAATTTCAGGATATACCTTAATGAATTGTCTTCTCACGCTGAGGCATTGGTCCACGTTTTCGATAAGGATGAGGGCTGGTATGCGATTTCCAGAGCAGTTAGAGTTGCTGGCGGTGTTAAGAAAAAGATGATTTTTGCTGGACTTTACAATGAAACCATAAAATATGTTGAAATAAAGAGAATGAAGTCTTTTGTTAATGATGAAATAGAAGAAGATGAATCAGATCTGTGATTCAAAGTCTTCTACTGCATATTTGTATTCAGAGTAGTCCTTTATCGAACCATTCCTCAGCATAATTTCCCTTGCGAGGAGCCAATAAACAAGGGCAAGAGATCTTCTTCCCTTATTGTTGCTTGGCACGACGATGTCGACGAAGTCAGTCTTGTTGTTTGCATCGCAAAAAGCTATGACGGGTGCACCAACATTCCTTGCCTCCTTCATTACCTGGGTATCAGCAAGCGGATCGGTAACAATTATTGCCTTTGCCTCAGTGTAAGTTTCAAGATTTGGGTTTGTCAATGTTCCCGGAATGAATCTTCCAATAATTGACCTTGCACCTGTGACCTCTGAGAATTTTGTTACCGGCCTGAATGCATATTGCCTTTGCGCCACAACAAGTATTTCCGCAGGGTTGATCCTCGATAGCATTTTACCTGCAACCTTGATCATTTTATCAGTATAGTTCAAGTCAAGAATGTATAACCCATCATTTCTTATCTTGAAAATATACTTTAGCATATCTTTGGTTTTTACCTGTGTTCCTATTTGTACCCCTGATTTCTGGTACTCCTCTTCTGAGATCAATAATTCCTCTTCCATTGTTACCAACTCTTTTGAATTTAAGATTCGCTGTAATCGATTCTATATATTTATTGATTTATGTTTTACTTTTAGAACATAAAAATAGTCAACCGATTCGATCCCTAATAACGCCGAGGTCTATTAAGCATGTTGCGGCTGATCTTAATTACTCCCATTCGATAGTTCCGGGCGGTTTGTGCGTTATGTCATATGATACCCTGTTTATTTCAGGGAATCCATTTGTTATCTCGATCGATATATCCTCAAGAATTTTCCAGTCCAGTTGAGAAAATGTTGCTGTCATCGCATCTAGAGAGTCCACACATCTTATCACAACGCTGTAACCATAGCTTCTCTTGTCGCCGTGAACTCCTGTAGTCTTTACCGGAAGTAGCACCGCAAAATATTGCCATGGCCTTTCAGCATTGCTCGTCCTTCTTTCAATTGTCTCCTCGACAATCTGGGTTACACCTTTGAGCAAATTGAGCTTCTCTTCTGTGATCTCGCCGATTATCCTGACTCCCAGGCCTGGTCCAGGGAAAGGCTGTAGGTCATCCCTCAACCCCACTTCCCTGCTGAGTTCCCTTACATCATCTTTATAGAGGTCCCTGAGAGGTTCTATGAGCTTCAGGTTCATTTTTGACGGGAGACCGCCCACGTTGTGATGGGTCTTTATGGTTTCCCTCCTTGACCCTCCACTTTCAATCCAGTCTGGTGCTATCGTCCCCTGAAGGAGATATTCTGCTCCGTATTTTTTAGCCTCCTCTTCAAATACTTCAATGAATGTTGACCCAATTATTTTCCTCTTCTGCTCCGGATCAACAACGCCTTTCAAGTTGTGAAGAAATCTTGCTTTGGCATCAACTATTTTTCCGTTAATATGGTATTTTTGAAAGATGTCACTGACCCTTTCCGGTTCGCCAGTTCTCACCAAGCCGGTATCAACAAAAACTGATAATACCTGATCTTTAACAGCCTTACTGCAGATAACAGATAGCAGGGTGCTGTCTGTTCCACCAGAACACGCTAAAATACCTTTACCCTTGAGATTTTCATGGATAAAAGAAATTATTTTTTTTAATTCTATGGATTCTGACAAAAATATTCAACCTATCAGGTCTTCATTATGGCTCCAAGAAATATCAATAATCCGATTACTACTCCTATGATGGATGCTACCACATAGTAAATAATGCCCACGATTACCTCATTAAATAGAGTTACGCCGGTGAAGGTGTATTCCCTCAGCGCATAAATTGCAACCGCCACTACTACTGCTCCCACGATCAGACCGACTCCTACTATTCTACTCTTTCCGCTTCCAAAGTAGGCAGTCATCGCTCCGAGAACAAGTAGGGAGAGTGCAAGCAGAGCTAAGATAACCAAAACAAATACGTCCCAATTCCAAGGATTCCATGGATAGCTAATCATATTTAATCACAACTTTACTCCTGTTAATGTTTTTGTGTCTATAACGCCATCTATCTTTCTTATCTTATCAACCACTATCTTTCCAAGCTCACTGAAGTCGTTAACATCTATTTTTGCTATAAGGTCATATTCTCCAAATAAGGGGTGAATTTCCACTATATAGGTAATCATAGATATCTTATTATAAACTTCGTGTTCTTTTCCTGGTACTGTGCTGATGAGAACAAAAGCTATAGACAATTAGACACCTCATATCGCAATGATTCTTATGATATAAATCTTTCATAACTTCCTTTGGCATAAATTGCCTGGTAGATTTTCACTGTGATTGGTTTATAAAATGTGACGCTCTCCTTTCAGTTCATTTTCTTTTTTCTCTAATGTGATTGAAATCTCTATCTTTCTATGGAAAGTCATTTTAACATTTCAGGATTATGCCAATTATTACCACGTGGATTGGGCGAAAAGTGATGGTTTCATTCCATTGAATTTTCTTCATAGATATTACCAAAAACTTATTAATGGTATTTTAGAATGTATACATCGTGGTAGACTGCCCAGCATGCGGAATCAGGTTTGGCAAGG
>JAKAUD010000190.1 GCA_021827885.1 Thermoplasmata archaeon
TAACGCTTTTCCTTCCATTTGAGCTCATCATTTCTGGATAGCCCAATTATGAAGGCACTTTCCCTTCAGTTTGAGCTAAAGACGACCAGAAACTTTGATCTAAAGGAAGAAGATAATACCCCGTGGGAACTTAGATCTAATGGAACGGAAATAGAAATTGTTGTTTCTCAAGCAAGTAGTCGAACCTAGATTAAATACTAAGGTATATTAATAACTTAAATAATGTCTTTTATGCTCCCTCTTGCCGAATTGGCAAGTTTTGGTCGCTATGGGTTTTACGAGATTCCAGCTCGCTCAGAAATGGAGGATGTGAAATAATTGATTGTCGATTTCACGACGTTTTGTTTTGAGGGTAGTCTTGCTACGTTGATAGCACTGTTAGCATGGGGTAATCAAATCAGCCAACCGAGACAGGCCGTCAAAGAAGTAGAAAATAGATTTCTTCTAAGATTTAGGGAGTCCAAAAAAGATGTGATTCCAATTCTTCATAATTCTATAGATAAAGAGACTGGCACAATGCGGTTTAGCCTAAACAAAATTACTCAGTCGGCGATAAGTCTGTTGAAAGATAACAAACTTGATAATCTAAATACTGAAATCATGAAAAAGCTTGATAAACTCAACAACACTAAAAGGAAGTTTGAATCTAAGTATACCCGCCGGTATTTTTTAACAGTCACACTAGATGTCTGGTTTGCATTGGCAGGATTTCTTTCCTTGATTAACGGAACTTCAACTTTTGGTGTTGTGTCCGGCAACGAATTTTCTTACAACGAAGTTTACGCCGTGATAATTGCTATAATTGGCATAGTGATTCTCACGAATTTAGTGCAAACCTATTCTAAAGAATTGAATTTTATGGATCAGGTGGAAAAACTAGATGACATGATAGAGGTGAAGTAATGGGTGGCAGGAAAACATATAGACTTGAAGAAATAGTCGGAAAAACACGTGAAAACGCCAAAGAAAGGAAGCAGCTTCTAACTTCCATCAAGAGTGAGGGACCTAATGAAATCGTGAAAAGTGCACTGGCCCTTGCACTAAAGAGCGATAAATTAATTAAAAATTTGACAAAAGCAACGAAAGTTTTTGAATTCATTCAAGAGAAAGCCGAGGCCACTTCTTTGAATTATGATCAGCGCAAAAGATTGGCTTCTGAATATTGGGCTAAGAAGAAAAAAGAGGAAGAATACTCATCGGATCCAAAAGTCGACAGTATCATAGTAGCTTCTCTAGCAAAATATATCTACCGAGGGAAAAGTAGGTGATAACTCCTGCAGATAAGGAGAGATTTGCGAATCTTATGGCGGAACAACTATTCAAATATCTAATGTCAATTCCACGAGCAGAAGAAGTATCTCTAATTTTCCTTCAAAGAAAGTTAAAGGACCAAATGGCGACTGAAGAGGACATTCATAAAGTGGCTCAAGTATTTGGAAATCGCTTGGCGGATTTGTACGAGGAATTTGATAGGTCTTATGGGCGTTCTCCCACTAGCGACGAAACCGATAAACTTGAAACGGAGAGTATAGAATATGCGTTCAAACAATTCGAAAAAGGAATATAGCTCATTCACGACTCTGTTAAAAAAATCTCCAAATCAAGCAATGAATTTTCTAAACGACAGAGATCTATGGCGTGAGAGAGATATTTTAACCGTTGCCAATGTGGTTTTTAACCTAGAGAAGCTCATCAAAAGTGGCCAAACGACAAGAAAAGTGATAATACCTCTTTCTTATGAAACAAGATCAGTAGTAGATTTGATTAAATTAAAGACAGAATTAGAAGACTTAATCCTTAATATACTGATAGAAGATGTTGAAGTTGAGTTTTCAAGAGATACCCACTCGTATAGAGGAAAAAGCAAGAGAACCATTTTCGAACATAAAGATACAATTTGTCTTTTTTCAGGCGGAGTGGATAGTTACTCAGGACTTCTAAATTGGGCTGAAAAATTCGGGAGTGTAGCGGGAGTTACAGTCATACATGGTGATCAACCGTGGGGGTCTAATATTATAGACAGAATAACCTCAGAACTAAGTCCTAAATACAACATATCAGTTTACAAAATGTACGCGCCTAAGATGATGAGTAAGGGCTATTCTCAACTTCGTGGATTCTTATACAGTTTGTATGCGGGAATATATCTTAGCTTATTAGAGGCCCAAACACTCTTAATTTCTGAAATAGGCCCTACAATGTATCAACCTCGGTTCTCTCCTTTTGATAGCGTTACAATGACAACACATCCCTTTGTGCTCAATAAAGTGAATAAGATATTGAGTTTAATGCTTGCCAAAGAATTCAAGATAGTGACCCCATTTGAGAATATGACTAAATCAGAGGTTGCAGCTGTTTCTCCCATGAAAGAAGGATTACCATTCACCCACTCCTGCATTTCTTTAAGATTTGGACGAAGTGATGGGACGTGCTTTGGATGTACGATAAGAAGATTAGGGTTACTTGTTGCTGGAGTTAAAGATACCAAATACATGAAA
Organism: Thermoplasmata archaeon; assembly: GCA_021827885.1. The sequence continues at coordinate 2,499 of JAKAUD010000190.1, forward strand.
GACCCACTTGGAGATAAAAATGCCAATGCCGACAACATTTTGACACTGATGAGATTCTCGTACGACATCCTTAGAAATTACAAACGCATGATGGACTCGTCAATTGAGAATATTGAGTACTTTGGAAAAAGAGACCTGTTTAAAAGATATGCTTTAGATACATTCGCTGGACTCTACATTTACCAAAAGGAAATCGGACAATTAAACCCGAAACTAAGTTCATTATATAACGAAGCATTGGAGGAGATATCCGTTCTAAGGCTACAAAAAAGGATCGCAAAAGTAAGGCGACCTACCTTCAAACCTAACTTCTCTAAAACAGTTTAATCAGCTCACATTACACTCTCCTAGGCAGCTTGACTATCTCTTCCTTAGCGTTGAGATTTAATTCTGCTTTCCGAATTTCAATAGCATCTAAGATTTTCTGTTTAATGTTGCTAGTGTCTTTCAGTTCGTGCTCCCAAATCTCTAAAATTTCGTAGCCATGTTTCTTTGCGGTTTCCCTTAATTTTTTGTCCTTTTGGATTCTTTTGTATTGAATCTCAGATACAGCTATGCTTTCTCTAGAATAACAGATTGGACAAAAGTGATAGAAACAGCCCTGTACTTCGATAATTTGCCTAAGGTTGTAACTTAAGAAATCGACTACACTGCCAAATATTGGTTCTTGAAATTTAAAAGATGAGCTTAGTCCAAGTTCGTTAAGCACATTTTTGACCTTTAATTCTGGTTTAGTCTCAGTTTTCTTCTGAGCTTGTGCCCACGCTTGTAAATGCACTTCAGTGTAGGGTACTCCCTTCTTGCGTTTACTCATGAGTTCTATTGTTTTCTCTGAATATATACCTGTCTTCCCTTTATTCCACGACTTTCTACCCTTCAAATGCTCTCTCATCAATTTTATAGTTTCATCTGAATATATACCTGTCTTCCCTTTATTCCACGACTTTCTACCCTTCAAATGCTCTCTCATTTGTCGTAAAGTGTCATCTGAGTATACCCCTGTCTTCCCCTTATTCCACGGTATAATACCTTTTTTGAATGTACCAGAATTTGGTTTTACTATCCCCTTTGTTCCTTTGTTCCAAGCCTTCTGCAGTCCATATTTGCCTTTATTCCAGGGTGTTTTACCCTTTAAACCTATGGAAAGTTTTCTTTTTGTTTCGTCGGTTACTTTATGTCCAATTTTAGATTTTGAAATTTGAGGTGCTTGTTTCCCTTTGTTCCAAGCCACATATCCTCTATCATAACGAGGATTGTGCTTGCCTCTCAAACTATGTCCTTTCAAGTATCTTATTTTCTCGAATTGTTTTTGAGATTCTGTCCTAGACTTTAAGAGCAACGACCCACACCCACACGCACAGTATCTTATTTCATGTCCTAGGTCCGTTCTATTGTGTGATTTTCCATTCTTTACAGAATAACTCAGATTACTTCTATGTTCATCTGAGAAGGTTTTTCCTTTCATTCCATGTCCTTGAATAAATCTCTTCCTAAGGAAGTGGGCAGCAGATTCCGTTTTAAACCTGGCAAGTGGCCGTCCGCATCCGCAAGCGCAATACCTTATTTCTGAAATTTGAGATTTAACACCATCTTTGTTAGGATCTTTGAGGTCTTGGAACTCTGTTATTGTCGTTGGATTCTCATGATATCAGGTTATTTTGAGTTTTGGGATAGAGCCCGCATGAATTCCATATCTGAACTAATCATTTCAGAAAAGCCTGATTGTGAAGGCATTTTTCTTACAGGTCGAGCTAAAGACGATCAGGCAGCTTGACTATCGCTTCCTCATTCCAAAGATCTCACTATGGAAGTTTGTAACAGAATCTATAATACTTCCTAACCAAAGATATTATATCCGGTTCCCCATTGGACAACTCGATTATGATCTTCGAGAAAGAGGTAGAGGTAGTTTTGGTATCCAGAGCTACTGAAAGTGCCACGGGTGACCTGATTTACCAAGTGACTTTTGGAGAACGAGTGAACATAGATGGAGAGCTAAGGAAGTCTCTGCAGCAGTTGCAAAACTCGAAGCCGCCAAAAGAAATACTTCCAACAATATTAAACGTATTTATATCTTCAGATGGTCCGCTCCCGTATAGAATCGGTTCCAGGTGGAGAATTGAAATAACGGATAACGGATCAATTACAGTGAAAGAGGCGAGATAGTACCAATGGCAGATTATAACATCCAATGGCAGCACAAAGTCAGTCCTCAGGATACTTCATCAGGGAAATCAAAGGGAGTTAGTCCATTCTTCAGAAAAGAACAAGAGGTAATCTTGATAGCACCGGAAATGGAAAGTATGAAAGTAGAGACCACAGAAGAAGAAGTGCTGAAGGAGGATCTGAAAAAGTTAAGGGTGAGGTACAAATATCTACAAGGTGAGATAAGAAAATTGTCTAAGTCTGTAGGTGCCCACAAGACTATCGATATTTCAAAGGCTTCTAATATAGATTTCTGGCTCTCCGAGGAAGATGATATCTGGGATAAACTTTGAGCAGGGGAAAATTCTCCTTGCCGAAATTCCTTTCACAAATTTGCAGGAAACTAAAAAGCGGCCAGTTCTAGTCATTTCGAACGATGAATTTAACAAAACTTCTCAGGACATTATCGTTCTCGCTATCACTTCAAATCTGAAGAACAGAGTATACTCGGTTACCATAGATAGTAGTTCCTTAGAATATGGACTACTTCCGGAAACGAGCCTAGTAAAGATCAATCACATTTGGTCCTTGTCCAAAAGCATAGCTATAAAGGAATTCGGTAAGGTGAAAATCACTATCCTTGCTAATGTAATAGCCGAACTTAGGAAAATTCTTTAAAATTACTTCATCCATATCTCGGGCGATTTTTCGAAAGAGGACATACTGGTTTGCTATTCCTTCTCAAATTCAAAGTTTCTTTCTGAGCTCGTCCAACTTCCCCTTGTTCTTCAGTGACCTCAGAAATTTAGCGACTAATGCACATTTGGAAGCAAATCTATAATCTATCCGGTAGCTTGACTATCGCCTCTTTGTCTCCGAGATCTTTTACATATTCCCATCCAAGATCTTCTATGTAATGCCTCAGTTCTCTTGCCAAAATAACTTTCTGTTTATGCCCGTTGTTTTGTGACAGTGCCTTGTTTTCTCCTATTCTCTTCGCTAACTCTTCATAAGGAAGAGAAAGCATATCTCCTTTCTCAATCTCCTCTTTAGTGTATCCTGCTCCTAGCAACATCACTTTAATGAGTGCCCTGATGTTTTCATTAACCTCTGACTCAGGTATTCCTTTCTGTTCAGTCTCTAGGAACTTTAGAGCTTTTGAATATGACTCTCTCATATCTTCTATCGTCTTTTCCGGCAGCTTGTTTTTGTTCAAAGTGTATCTATGTTCTATGTCTCCAACGTGACCCATCATAAAGGTTCTGTAATCTCTCATTATCAGTCCTTTCGATTCAGCCATCATCAATTGAGTATCAAAGTATGACCTCAAAACATACGGTCTCTGGTCCATTCCTGAAAGTCTAATCGCTTTTCTGACTTGGTCTCCTATGTTTCCTGTTGAAACAAAAGGTCTTATTCTGCTCACCTTAGCGGTAATAACTGGACTCTTGGAATTCAACTTCTCCCCAACTCTCAATCTCGATTCAAGATATTCTTTCAGGTAGTTGCAGCCCTCAGCTCCAAGGAATGTAAAGTACTGTTTCTTTGTTTTGCTAAGCTCAGGCCTTACGGTTACTAGAGTTGGAATTTTGTTGAAATCAATGCTTGCCTTCTTAATTTCTAGTTCTGGTAAATCCTCGATAGCGAGACCGTCATCACCCTCATAGTTTCCAATTGATTCTGGTCTGAGCCCTGAGAACGCTATTAAACTGCACGTGACTCTAGATTGAATAGTTGCACTTCCTAGAATCTTCTTCAGCTCCTCTTGTGTTGGAATCTTCTCTTTTCTCAGTGTTGGGGACTGTTCGGCCCCTCTGACTTTGACCTTCCTCTTAATTTCCTTTCCGTTGTGAGTTAGCCATGATCTTACTATCTTGATGATACTGACTAAGTAACTTCCAGCATACTTTTCTGAATGCTCAGACACATAGTCCTGGAGAAGATCCGTTATTTCCTTTTCGTTTAGGTCAACTATTTCTTTCGGGCTCAGTCCAGTTTCCTCGCAAAATCTAGACAGTCTTCTAAGATAAACATCGGCAGTTATAACACTTCCTTGCGCTAAGTTCTTGTACCATCTTTCAACCTCCTTATTTTCGAATAAAAATGTCGCTTTTTGGATTCTCATCAATACTCTATAAATTCATGGTATTTGAACCTTATTGGGTACGGGCTTGTCGGGAAGATCGGAA
>JAKAUD010000152.1 GCA_021827885.1 Thermoplasmata archaeon
TGCTTGTCCAGGGATGCGATCAGGGCAGTTGAAGACGCCGTAGTGAAAGCGTTCGATGGAGAAGTTCCTGAGGGACTAGTACTGAGGGTAGACAACGGTCCTCAGTACATAGCTCGGCAGTTCAGGAGCTCAATGAAACTGCTGAGAATATCCCTGGAGTACATCCAGAAACACACTCCGGAGGACAATGGTAACATTGAGTCGTTCCACTCATCCCTAAAAACGGACTACGTCTGGCCATACGAATTCCAGGATTACAGGGAAGAGTCGGTTGCCATAGAGAATGCGTTCACAGATTACAATGAGAAGAGGTCACATTCCTCCGTTGATTATCTTCCTCCAAGAGTGTTCAAGAGGAAGTTCCAGAATGACCAATCGTTCAGGGAAGGCTATACCAGGAAACTAGAGGTGAAAATAAATGAAAAGTGATGAAAGTTGTTACAGTTTTCAGGGTAGCAGATCACAGTGCACTCTAAAATAGATTGAAAAGAGTCTAAATTAGATATAGCTTCTCTATCAACCCATCAGATTTCTAGGTACGAACATAGTGATTTTGGCTGGTCTTTACGGTTGGCTAATAACAGTATCTTTCAATACTTGAGTAAGATAAGAATTCTGCCCACAGTACTTGCATTTCACAAACGAACCATTGCTCGGAAGGTCAAGTATGGCGTGGCAATAAGGACATCTAAGAGGAATTACTACTCGGTCCCCTAGTGAAAGAATATTCTTAAGAGAAACAAAGTCCAATATGGCGGAGCTGTCAGTCCTGATTAATTCTCTCAGGCGTAACCGCATTATGAGTTCAGCTAGGTTGAATACAGATATCTCTGGAGGAGAACTCTCATACAAATCGAAAAGGAAAGTGTTCGTAAATGTTAGCCTCAGGACATCACGGAGTTTCTTTCCTACTAAAAGATTTGTATCTACACTTATTCCAGTAAGGTCAGTCAATGCTCTGATAAGCGATAAATGGCCAATATCTTGATCGTAGAACAGAATACGACGGTTGGTGATTAATAATATACCCAAACTGTCATCAGGCAGGATTTTACCTTTCCCAGTGGCCTGAATGGATTCGTTGGGTGAAAGCAGCAATTTACTCCCAAAAGGATTCGATACCGATTTGTCTTCTGGTTCTTGACCCATCTTATGATCCCCTAATAACTCTTTAAATGACTTACAGATTCCCACTCCTTATTACAATACTTGCATCGAAAGTGCTCGAGATAGTCGCTGTACGTCACAAGTGCTGTTCTGGGAACCTGAGAAGTTGATGATGCTCGGGACGTACTGCCGTCGCTGTTTCTTATTGTTGTTTCTGTCACCACATTGTCATTTACCGTCTCCCAGTTTTGATAGCTTTTCAGAAGTTCTCTACCAATCTGCTCCTTAGCATACCATCGATGGCAAGACGGGCATGACGATTTCGAACCAAAATATGCAATCGTTGTTGAGATGATTAAAAAGATAAATCCAAAGAAAGACATTGCAAAACCTGATGATGCTATTACCTGCGAAGTACTAGTAGATGCAATTAAACCGAGAATAAATAAAATTAATCCTATCAAGAAGAGAACTATCATGGCCCTTTTTAATGCATTCCCCGAACTTTGTTTCACCTCAGTTTTAAAAGTTTTGACCGCTGATGACCGAGACTTTGAGGAAGGAGTCGGAATTTCTTTTGTCCCTGATATTGGGGAAGACGTTCGTACTTTTCTAATGAGCATTAATATAGAAGCTGTAATGATGAGTGCGACTCCCATAAGAAAGAGAAATGCTCCAACATCACCATACTGTGGGAAATATACTAATGGAATGCTTAAAATAAAGGATACTCCCCCTATAAGTAGAAGTATCGTATTTCTTGACATCAATTAAGAGAATTCCCAATAATTGTATATAATTTGTCCTCTTCACAACTGATTTATGAAAGTCCAAAGATACCGTGCTGATATATAGTACTATATTAGCTACTGGAAGCAGATGATTTCTGTCAGTGCGAAATTAACGGGTCAACATTGGCCTTATGACGTTTGATCTTCCAAAGCATTCTTGTTGACTAATAAAAGCGAAATAACTTCTGCTGTAGTTTCAACAAGAACAATTTCTGAAGCGGTGTGGTTAGGAGCATAGGATAGAAAGAAGATGATCGAGAAAGTTGTGAAAGGTGAGTTGGATGTAAGTAAGGTTAAGGGATATGTAAAATCCTTATATTCTGAATTCCCACATATAGAACGTTAAAAATGACCAGCGATGGTAAATCCCCCTCACACAAAGAGGGTGCCGGACCGGTTGAGTTAATCACGTATGCATGAAGACAATTTATCTCCATAAACGCAAAGGATCGATCTATTAAAGAAATAAAGAAGTATGATTGTTGTGCTGTTCATGGTAGTTTGAGACAAATGCGAAATAAATTAAGATACAGGACCTGCTATTTCACCTCCTTTTTCTTATGTTCATGTTTCTCCCCTTCCTTTTCATTCCTCCAATCCTTAACTTCTCCTCCCTTGTATATAGCAACTCATCAGGGATTGACCCTGTCGTAGTCCCTTGGAGTAATGTAGCTGAGAGAGGCGCGTATCCTCTCTTTGTTGTACAGGTGCACAATCATATTTCCCTCTTTGCATCCTAATAGTCCATGATTACGATGGGAGGTTATAGTAATGAAAAACAGGCTAAAAGGATCGAAGTCGTCAACAGTTTCAGATTCAAAGACCAGAATTAGCCACATCTATTTTGTTCACCTTTCTTCATATTTGTGCTTTAATTTGCAAAATCTTGATCAAGATGGAGAGTCTGCAGAATGAGCATAACAGATGACAAAATCTACTCTTCTTACGAGGGAAAGCAGTACCTGGCGCACTTTCTCGCCATAGTTTTAGGGGTTGTGATGCTATCAGCAGGAGTTCTTACAGGTTTGATCACGTGGTCAGTACTGTTCTTCGCGATAGACATTTACTTTTCTTTCAGCATAAAGAGACGCCTTTATCCGTACGTAGAACAGCACTATTTTGAATCAATAGTCCACTGGGTTAAGGATGAACAGATGGGTGTGCTGCCCATCATCTATTCAATAGGCGTTATCATCTTCGTCATATTTTGGTATGGAATACTATTGCTCGGTTCTGGATACAACACGAACTCAATGGCAGAAGCAAGTATGCTAATAATTGCACTGTTTCTCCTGATGTTCCCAATTCTCTTTGGATTTCTTGGAGCTCAGGGTATGGCCAGAAGACATGAAGATGAACGCTCCTGGAAGAAAGCCAGGCACTGGGGAGCTATATATTGCGTTCTGGCAGTCATAATAATCGGATACATACTTTATAAGATCGCTCAGGCCGATAAAGGGAGTGAGTGAACAGTACTGTCGTTAATGGTCCATCTGAACAAGATTTAACTACATATAGAGCATCTTTAGCATATGTCAAGGAGTGAATCAGAACGAAAACTCATTGTGAACTTCTGGGAAAAGACTCTGCGAAACATAATAAGAGAGGCAGCATGGATGGATACAGAGGATGAGGTAGGCATGTTAGCTGAGGAGGTGCTGGTAAACGTTGACCCAGATAGTTTCGATCTGTATTTTCAGCCTACATATGACAGTTTCGGGGTGGGATTATCAAAAACTATTAATAACGAGCACTGGGCCAAGGATGCAATAGCAGACGCTCTCTCCCATCTTATTCATCTTACTGCTGGCGAAGAGTTATACATTCGTACGATGCTGCTGCACTTTACCGTAGGCAGCCAGAAGGTAAAGGATGAAGGGAGTTCTATTGAGGATGCAGTCAAAGAATACCTGAAAAAATATCCCGATATGATGACGCATTGGGGGGTTTCTGTTGATAAAAACCTTGAGGACTATGCAAGGGTCTTCATCATTTTGAACTATGATATACGAACCTGAGTTATATTTTCCATTTCTTTATAACTATGAAGATTTTTGGTTGACTTGAGCAAAGTGGTAGAGTAACGATATCCTACCTTTTGTTCTGTCGTGGGATAGGCTGATTAAACGTATGCAGAAATGTGACTGCAAGAAATTCTTGTAAAGAGAATTTCCAGATTCCTACATTTTGCAACATCTTTCTAGCATGAATTACCCTTGAGTTATAAAACAGATGCCAGCCTTAAGGATCCCTAACTGGGTACAACTCAATAAACCAAGAAATATTCAGCGGAACTGCGTTAAGGTGCGAAGGGATATGTTGGTTAAGGCCCTAGGGCAGTCACAGCCATCCCATTGAATGGCTTTGCGGAGTCATTTTAAGGATGGAATAGTTAGTCTTCCATGCTGCATAATTTTCCACTCTATGATTTCTGCTGGAATAATTAGAACATCGCTGACCATTTCATGATTAGGGCATAATGACATCGTCATTACAGCCGTTAGGGCATCTCCACCATTTCCCTTTACCCTTCCTAGCGTAAATGCCATTATGAATTGGAGTTAAGGACCAGTATTCACCACAGTTGTTGCACGCGTAATATAAAAAGCTCTTTGGACATATTCTTTTAATCCTAGCCTTTTTCAGGAGTTCTTTGTTATCTGAAAAATATCTCTTTTTTGTGTACCAGTCAGCCCGGCCATCTCGGCGGAACCAATCCTCGTAAGCATTCGTTCCTTTGAGTTCTGTGAAAATCTTGCGGTACTCTCGTTTTCTACGAGATATGACCTGTGTTTCGTGATCTTGAGAAAAATATGGAATATGGAGACCATCGTGTGTTTTATTGTCACTCCCATCTTTAATCCAGTGCTCAAGATCTAGAAGGTCTTCGATATAAATTTTGTCTTCTGGATTTGAGCGATCAGACTTCTTTATTTCGTCCCGCACAAACTTGGATTTCACTTTATTCAGGTCCCATTTTTCAGGTTCAGTTTCTTCATACTCGATTCGGATTACTTGAAATCTTTTACCATTCGACGGTTGTTTGCTGGGTTTCATATCTTACAGATATATAATAAACAACAGAAATATGAAGCTTGCCGAGCATTTCTTAAAACCCTCTCCCTGAACAAAATTTGGTATCAACAACCCTAATTCATGTGCAAACATTGGTTCATTACGGACCTCGTGAGCTACGGCATGAACGGGTAGGTACGAGCAGCTTAACAACTGCAGGGATAAGCCTGCTGAAATCGAGAACGTCATACAATGGGGGGAATCTAAAATCACTTGAGAGGCAGCGGGTTGGGTAGTCAAAGCGAATGATTTCAACAAAGTCTCGTATTGATTTCAATTCCTAGAACTGGTGTGCTCCAAACCTGAGATATTTTTACGGCCTGTGTCATCAAGCTGCCCCTACTCTTGGTTTGCGTTCTCACTTTTTGTCTATAACAGTAAGAAAATTAATGCTTTTCTGGGTTATCGTATGGCGTGTATGCCTACGAGCCTTCCGGTTTCTCCTTATTTGGGTTAAAACATATAGAAGAAATATTCAACACTGGGTATCCGTGACTTACAAAGGCTTTGGGGCATAGTCCAGAGGAAGAGAACGGAAGAATGCCTGAAGATAAGTATCGACAACCTGAGATAGTTCGATTATCTAAAACACACACATCCGAAGGTCCTAGAAACATTTCCATAAAGAGAAAGACTAATCAAGATAATATTGTCCCAAGACATCCCTACTTAGAAATTATATGGCATAAAGAAGAACACTTGCTCATATCTTTCAATTAAAAATGTGTTCTGGCAGTAAAGAATCAGAATAATGATAGGAAGGGAAAAGGCATAAACGGGTCAATAGGGCGGGGAATAATCGAACTTGACTCCTATCTCTTCAAGGTCACTTATTATTGATTTAAGAGCGCCATCTTCCCCACTATTTAATTCGGGCACAAAATATCTCTTATTTTCATCTGAAAGAATGGAGCTTATACCTTTTAGAAAGCTCGCTTTAAGCCTCTTAACATTTTCTCGTTCTTCTGGATTCGCACTGAGGTTTCCATGATCGAACAAAGTATTTAGGTCTCCGATATGGTGTCCACCAAAGTCTCCCTTTCCCTTGGCCCCCCAGAGGTGAATACTTCTAACGTTATGCTTAGACTTCTCTAGATTCTTGAACAGGTCTTCTATATCTTCTCTTGACGCTCCAGAACACCTTAATTTAGTGGCATAAAGCAACTGCGGAATATCTAGTGCTATACCGATTTTGAAATTTTCCTTTCTTAACTCATCAATTTTATCGGAACATTCGTTGAGTTCTTTTACGCTGGACAATAAAAGACCACTTCCGTTAGAGTTTTCAACAACAATCTCTGCGTCAGGAAATATAGGAGATACCTTGGTATAGAAAAATTCCAATTTTTTAATAAATCTATCCACTTTTTCTGACTGTTCTTCCTTCTTGGCCTTCTTGGATGACTTAGGCGGATGAAGTTCAATTACCTTGACACTGCTTTTGTCTCCAAAACAACTCGACACCTCCCTTAAAAAATTTACAAATTCGCTATCCCACTCCTCATTTGTCCACAGGTCAGTCTGAGACTTCCTAATTTTTGCAAGATTGTTTTCAACCACTATTGGAGTCAACCTCTTATTAGAGTCCATCTTACCGTCGTTACCTGAATAAGGGTCTTGGGTGTGAAGTGAAAAGCACTGCACATTTGTTTCCTTCATTTCTTTTATTGAACCTTCAATATCACTTTTGCTTTTCTTAAAATTTACAGATATCTCACCAACTGAGGGAAACTCGTTTTAGGGTACTTCAGTTTTCCATATTGCACTGGGATTAATTCAGCCATATTGATATTAGCCTGAGAACCTATTTAAATTTATATGCGAACT
>JAKAUD010000101.1 GCA_021827885.1 Thermoplasmata archaeon
CATGGGTTTTGTCACTTTCCACGTAGATGTAAATCCTCAAGGGCGGAATTATGCCTGCCCTCAGATCATTGTCAAAAACTTCCCTGGCAAGCTTCGGGTTAAAGACTTCCAAGATTTTGTTCCCTTTTATCTCAACTCCAATCTTCTTCAAATTAGCTTGCGCATCTATGATTGAGATGACCTTCAGGCCATTCTCATCCACAGATCTCTCAAGGTGCTCCACCGTTTCTGCGAAACCGAATTTTGAAACTATTTCTTTCACTTTCATTTCTATCACTCCACGCAACACGACATCTTTGTCATATCCCTAGTGAACGACTGTGAAGTCAACTTTATGCCTTCCGCCACAGTGGGAAAAATATGACTGTTATCTATGATATCGTGATATGTATATCCACTTTTGATTGCTATCACACCTTCTATAATAAATTCTGCTGCATAAGGCGCCAGTACATGGACGCCAACGATCTTTCCCGTATTCTCATCAGCTACAATCTTGAACATCCCTATATCTTCCCTCAATATTCTCGCTTTCGGCACTGTATTAAGAGGAAGCACCCGGCTAACTGCCTTTCCAAAGTTCCTGTTGTACTCATCCTCCGTGTAACCAACGGAAGCAAGTTGCGGCTCGGTAAAAATTGCCCATGGCACTTCTTGAAGATTAACCCCTTTCGATGAATGTTGAAAAATATTCGATGCTATAATGGCACCTTCTCTTGCAGCAAGGGTCTCCAACCTGTATCTCTGATCCACCACATCTCCGGCTGCGTAAATCGAGGGATTTCCCGTGGAGAAATCGTCATTCACCTTAATGCCGTTATCTGAATATTGAACACTAGCGTTTTCAAGGGAGAGACCTGCTAGGTTTGGTTTCCTGCCCGATGCGATCAAGATCTCATCCACCTCTATTTCTTCTCTTTTTCCCTTATACCTAGTACTGATGATTTTTTTATTTCCTCTCTGGTAAACTTTCTCAATGTCTCGCTCAATTAAAAATGAAATTCCATCATTCTCCAGAGCCCTTATAAGTTCACTCCCAACTTCCCTTTCAATTCCTCTGGCTATGGTATCGTGTTTCTTTATTATCCTGACACTTGAACCGAGTCTGTGTAAGGACTGACCAATCTCGAGACCAACAAACCCTCCTCCCAGGATACCAATCTCACCTGGAAGGTCATTGAGGGACCATACATTGTCACTGGTCAAGTAGCCTGTATCTTCAAGCCCTTCAATCTTTGGAATCATGGGACTGGAACCTGTGGCTATGATGAAATTGTATCCTTTTATATCTTCTTCTCCCAACTTGGATATTACTTTCACAGTGTCTCTAGAAATAAAACTCGCCTTTCCTTCATACATCGTTATGTTGGGGTAAAATTTCAGGACATCCTCATACTTACTCTTCCTCTCCTCTTCAACAACTCCCCTGAGAGATTCCATGAGTTTGTCAAAGGCAACGGCAGGATCTGATGGTTTAATTCCAGGATACCTTGGATTCCGCTGTATGTTGGCAACCTTTGAAGCTTCTATTATATATTTTGAAGGGACGCAACCAACATTAACACACGTTCCTCCGATTGGTCCGAAACCTATCATTGCGATGGCTGCTTGGTTAGAAGTAATCTCACTTGCCCTTATTGCGGCAGAGAATGCCGCGGCACCTCTCCCAATGATCACAAGATCATATTCATGTGCCATATTACTCAACTTTTCTCAATTGTGCTTTGTAATGAGATTTTTCTCCAAAGACAGGGGCTTTAACAAGTTTCTCTGCCGAAATTTTAGCATCATCAATCTTTACAATTGCCATCCCATCATTTAATGATATGGATAACACCTCTGCACCCTCCTTTTTCAATCCATCACTTACCGTTCTTATGCAGTCATCGCAAGTCATGCCAAAAACTCTCATTGTTACTTTCTTATCAGTCATATCATCTAATCGCAGAAAAGTATTAAAGCTAAAAAGTAAACTTTTTTTTACCTGATTGCATGAAGTTCCTTGGTTATATTGGCTTCAGCAAGAAACAATGACCTGAGTGGACTTGAAAATAAAAGCAAGGCCTGCTAGATTGAAGGCCGTGATTTTACCGTTTGTATTGATTCTCCTCCTCTTAACCTGATTGGAAAGAAATACACAATGATCGTGCTGGGCGTTATAGGGAACAGAGGTAACGGGAAGAATTTTAATGAGATACTCAAAGATATTCATTATTCAAGTTCAAGGATAATCTCCAAGAGGCTGAAGGAGCCTCAGAATTTCCAGTTGATCCAGAGGCATAAAGGAGCAGAAGGTGTTACTTACACACTCTCCGGATTTGGCCATAATGTCAGAGAGAGTTTGTTGCCATTGCTGCATATGGTAGAAAAAACCTCAACGGATTGAGTTCTGAACATGATTGGGTATGGAACTGTCGGGACTTGATTAAAATTTTAAACGAATACCCTGAAATATGATTTTCAGACGAACAATATAGTGCATTTGTGAAGTGGATTGTTTGAACTGTAGTCATGACAGTTTACCGTTAAATGTTTATATGGTATTTGCATTAACATTCATGGTCAAAACCACTATCAACCTGGACGAAGAAATCTACGCTGAAATCGTCAAAGAATCCATAGAAAAGTATGGTAGCACAAAGAATATGTCGAAGATCATTAACCAACGCCTCAGGAACAGGATAAACTCTACAGGGAAACGCAGAGGGCGAATAACCTTCAAGGCAAAAAAGAATCTTTCATCAATGGATGCCGACAATGAGATAAGGGCGGGATGGGAGGAGAGCAGCAAATGACAGTGCTTGTCGACACCAATGTTCTGGTATATGATGCTATAGAGAATTCTCCACGCCATGACAGGGCAAGTGAATTTATCGATAAGTCGGAAGACCCCATAGTGAACTCATTGTCAATTGTCGAGCTTGGTTTTGTACTTCCCAGGTATGGAATAGATAATGAAAGTGTTCGAATTAAGATTGAGGAATTATTGCATAGTGAATATTTCACAGTTTCATGGCTTTCTGGAAAAATGATGGAGGAGGTATCCACCTTCATGGTTGAAAACAAGCTAAGTTTTAGAGATTTCAATGACTGGATAATAGCATATGATGCATATTCGAGAAAAGTACCTTTAGTCACCTTTGACAAAATACTATATAATAAATGCAAAAAACTTGGCATTCAGGTTATTGAGATATAGTTTGATTAATGGTCCGGTCGGGATTTGATTAAAGTTTTGGTTCATCACACTTTTGTATGGGTCATCTCTAAGGAAACTACACAAAAGTTATGGAAATAGCCGATTTTCCAATACATTAACGACTTCACTGATAAAAATATATTCTGGAAGACACACATAGCTCGCTCAAAAATAGAATTGGATATTGTTACCCACATGAAAGTCCAAAGAGCCAATGTTTTAAATAGGAAGCTCCCTGCGTCAGCTGGGGGAGGATGTCACGCGAGTACTGTTAAATACCCTCGAATTAATCTACAGCTTTTCATTTGAGGCATTACTGATCATCCCAAATAAATAGAATTTAAGCCGGACGAGAGTGCTAAATTATGAAGCTTTTCATCTCCAGTGTAAAACTCTTTACATCCAACTTCAACAGCACTTGTAATTTGTAGGGCATCAGCAACATAGATATGATTCCTTATCACAACATCCCAGCTTGCTTCCATTATCCTCTCTGATAGGGTGATTATCCTTATTCTGCTTATCTTCTTAAGCCCTGCAGTCTCATTTGAGAATCTAGTCATAACTTCATCCAACTGTTCCTTCTCAATTCTTTTTTGCCTATATGCTCTATCAAACACTCCGATGACCTCTCCAATATTCCAAACGCTGAATGAAAGAAGTACGTTTCCAAGATAGGCTTCGTGGTATTCTGCACGAATAGATTCTGAGCCGATTTCATAAACATACTTTTTTACTATTGCACTACTGTCAAGATATACGACTTTCTCGATCATCCCTCATGCTCCTTATCAAATCGGTTACTTTGCCACTTGGTTTAATCGGCTCAAAATCTAGAGAAGATTTGCCAGATTTGGAATATTTCATTAAGTATTTGTCTAAATTTAAACACAACTCATTTTCGATCGCATCTTTGAGGATAGAACTTATGTCCTCATCTCTTTGTAACGCGAGATTCTTGAGTTCCATCCAGATCTGTTTATCAATGGATATACTCGTTTTCACTTTCATATAAATTTAAATGGTATACCGGTATATATTTATTTACCATCACAGGTACCCCCTACCCTTATATTATAATGGTTTCCTATTGTGTTTTTAACACATAGAAGCGAGAATTCTCCTTTCACAAGATAGGGGATGAAAGCGAAGTGCTTTGGTATATAAAAGCAATTACTTACACAGCATGTTCAAGGCCTACAAATTCAGAATCTATCCCAATGAAGATCGGAAGGTGCTCATTGAAAAACACATAGGCTCATGCAGATTTGTATGGAATCATTTTCTTGATATGTGTAATTAAAGATATGCAGAAAAAGGCGAAACAATGAGCTAGCATTTATTCCATGAAAGGTTTGCCCGAATATTTTTCTAAGCCAAAAATCAGAATTCAGAAAGTAAGCGCACTTATTATATACGCACATATCATGTCTTCATAGTGATAAGATGACTTGGGAATTTGAGAACAGCATAGTAACAGATGCAAGGAAAGAGTATATTTGGGCTCTCTACAGTAACGTTGAAACCTGGCCCCTTTGGGATCATGGAATTGAAGAAATATCTCTCCATGGAGAATTCAGGGAAGGGGCTTTCGGGAAAATCAAACCGGAGGAACAGGAGGTTCTGACTTACAAAATTACACAGGCTGACCCAAATAAAGGTTTTTCTGATGAGACTGTTATTGAAGGGTTGAATGCGACGATAAAATTCATCCACACCTTTTCTGATTTGCCAGATGGGAAGACGCGACTCACCAATCACGTAACAATCCTATGTCCCGATAAAGAAGAAATAGAAAAAGAAATAGGAGAAGGTATAAGTCTTGGAGTTCCGCAGACAATGGAAAATATTGCTCGAATGGCTAATTTCATTGGAAAAATATGTAAGGATAAATGAGGCTTAAAGTGTATGTCGTCACCACATAAGATGCCTACAAAATTTGAGAAACCACAGGATAGCCCTGGTTTTATACTCTGGCAGGCTACGAATGTCTGGCAACGGAAAATGAGAGTAGCTCTAAAAGATTCAGGGCTAACCCATGTTCAGTTTGTGCTCTTAGCCTCCACCGTATGGTTGAACGATCATGGTGGAGAAACCACACAGGTTGCGATTTCTAGATTTGCACATGCAGATGCAATGATGGTATCAACAGTCCTGCGTTCTCTTGAAGAAAAAGATCTAATTCTGCGGTTAAGAAATTCGGAAGACACTAGAGCTCATTTAGTATCCCCAACAGAAAAAGGGAGAAAGTTGATTGACAAAGCCATAAGAGTGGTTGAGGATGCTGATAACACTTTTTTTGCTGTATTGGGCAATGATATGATCGAATTCACTGAAGCTCTTAGAAAACTGATTTCTTCTAACTGACTTAGGGAATCATCTATTAGCCATGGGGTAAACGCTTATGCTCTTATTTTGGATGTGAGGTTTACAATATGGTCCACAATACGGTCCACAATCAAGTCAGATAAGATTGGAATAAATCCACTCATCAAAGAAACTAAAGTCACAGCTGACAGAGCTTCAAACATAAGGTATGCAAGAGTTGTATCCGCACTCCTTCACAAATCCATTAAAATGGAGAATGGACCGGTCGGGATTTGATTAAAGTTTGAACGAATTTTTAAGATCAGAAACCATAAAGCTATTTTATCGTGAATGTATAAAGGAATAAATAGTGTTTAAACATAAACATATGTTATGTTCAAAACCATCACCATTAAGAAATCAGTTTATGATGAACTAATGGGATTCAAGAAAGAAAAGGAAAGTTTCAGTGAACTTCTGGACAGACTTATTAAATCACAGAGCAGAAAGGATCTACTTTTGTCTCTACGGGGAAGCATGGAATTTGAAAACAAGAATGATCTCCTCATTGACATACAAAAGAAACGGTGGGAGAAAAGAAATTGATTCTCCTGGACACGGATGTAATCATCGAAGTGCTGGATAAGAATTCAGACAAAGGTCAGGTATTCCTGCTTAAAATTATCGAAAGTGAGGAAGAATACTGCACAAGTTCTGTTAACATGCACGAGTTGCTTTACGGTATAGAAAAATACTCCAAGGATTCTCGTTTAGTCCTGCAGATACCGGCACTTGAATACAGTAAAAAAGATAGTGAACTATCTGCCTTTTTAGAATTAAACGCGGAAAGAAAAGGAAAGGCAGTTCCAAGAATGGACGCTATTGTTGCGTCAATAGCAATTAATAACGGCTGCTCACTTTATACCTTAGATAAACATTTTGAAGTTTTTATTGACAATGATCTCAAGTTGTTCAAATAGGGTTAGAATGGACCGGTCGGGATTCGCTTAAAACATTAATGGAATACCATGGGCAACATACCGTCAGCCTATTAAATATTCCTGGAAAAACAGTGCTTTCACTTCGTTAGGTTCTGTCTGCCAGTATTAAATCCAGGCAAACGTCAGGCAAGAAGACATGCACATTTCCGCGACGATGATCTACGGTAAGGGTGTGTGCGTCAGGACCGGTTTGTATTTTCTCTACAAAGTGGAGAGTATTTGTATCAAAGACATCTATTACTCC
>JAKAUD010000176.1 GCA_021827885.1 Thermoplasmata archaeon
TCAAGGAAACATATGGCATTGTCGTAGGTTACAGCAAAAAAATAACCGCATTTGGACTTCATGACTACGTTCTTCCCGACCACGAACGGATCGTCCTTATCCACCACGTATATGTCCGTTAAATTGTGGTCCTTTACGAATTTCAAAAAATCTTGGGGATACAGGGATATCTCAACCTTGGCGGCTGTATCGAGCCCCCCTTTCATGACTTGGTAATGGTTCACCTCGTAACATACTTCCAGTTCTTATTTCTTTTTCTAGAAATCGTCGCCAATACGGCAGGGGTGCATGTTCTCAGGCCGAGGATGAGCATAATCTCGTTTGACTCATGCCATCAAAGCCTCCAGCTATGAGATCCCGCAAAGTTTTAAGCCGGCAGGGCAGATAGTGCAGTATGGAACCCGCAAAATTCAGGGAAACCTTACGGAGGTCGACAGAAGCCACCTCCAGGGATATGCTGAGTATAAGTGAGAAAGCAATTAAAAAGGAGCAGGACAGTGAGGACTATTTCAACTATGAGGCTCATTACAAGTCCCATCTCTATCACACGCTCCTGTCGAACGGCGTGAGCTATGAAGATCTGCATCCCGAGTGGAGACCCAGCAAGCAGAAGGTCGCCGGTAACCATATTGACCTCTGGTACCTCGACCCTGAAAGAGAGTATAATTTTCTCATAGAGGTGAAGCAGGTATACGGGATGAACAGGGCGGGTGATGATATCAGGGGTACCGATTACATTGTTAGATACACAAATAGTAAGAAGATTAAGTCAGGCATAATAAAGGATGTAATTAAGCTCAGCGACTCCTGCGGGATCAGGGAAGAGTACCACGGCGTGATGCTGGTGTTCTGGGCAGACCCAAAGGTCAGGGAGAACCTTGATCTGGACGCAGTCAGAAACAGTGTCATTGAGCAAGTAAGGCGGGAGAGACCAAGGGCAAGAACGACAAGGTTGGAACTCCTTTGGAGCTCTTCGCGTGCAACCGAATACAGACAGCTGTCGTAAAGTTCTCTTTTATGGCAATAATGTGTTAAATGAATCAGAACTTGACACAAATTCGCTGAATGATGCGGGTTCAAGACCATGCAGTACAAACTCCGGTCAATCCCTTTATATGCACACGGCATGTAACACCTGAATTCATGCGCAAACATCAATGTGATAATTTGTTGACTTTTTCGACGTTGAAGAATTAATCCACCTAAGAAGATTCTCACTTCAATAAAAAAGCTCCTAGATAATCAATTTGAAGGTTATGCATACAGAATGGCATGGTTCAAAAGTGAATATTTATCTTTAACTAACGCCTCAGTTCTTGTTCAGAAGTTGCAATTATGTCTTATGTTTTTGACGTAAATGGCTGGTTAAAACATACAAGTAAGGATGACAACTCTTTCGATCAATTTGTGATTAATTACATAAGTGAAATCACAAAACCTACAGACAAGATCAAAAGAGGTTTAGCCGCTATAGTGGTATCTGCATGGATTGATCCGAATTTATTAACAGACATATGTGATGATTTTGGCTGGATCGAGACAAAAGATTTTTTGTTAGAGTTTACCCCATCAAACAAAACAGCTAAGAGAGGTGAATTCGGTGAAGCCCTAACATATGAACTTCTGGAAAAAATGCTAGGGTTCAGGGTACCAGTGAGGAAGCTAAGGTATAAAGTAACAAGGGGGCAATCATTGCCAGGTACAGATATATTAGCCTTGAAACTCAATGGGGGGTCTATCAGCGAAGTGTGTTTCATTGAATGTAAGCTAAGAACGATCCTTGATTACCAAGCAGCACTTGACGCTTATAAACAACTTCTTGGAATTCGTACCCAGAAGTATCCAGATATTGTGAAATTCACTGCCAGTAGGCTTAAGGAATCAGGAGACAAGCTTTATGACAGCTTCCGAACTTATATGCTGAAGCACGTGAATTCTGTACAAATGGAAAGTTTCAGAATAACTCTCATCTACGATCAATCGGCGTGGGATAAAAAAGTAATTGAACGTTTGGGAGACTACTCAGAAAATAATCACCTGGGTAACACCTATGTAGATGTCATCTCCATAGAAGAGCTTAAAGATCTGGTTGATTCGGTCTACGGTTCCATAGGAATAGAGGAAGTGATAGGTGATTAACGCAAATGACGTAGCAATAGATAAGCTGTTGAATTTATTCGAGAAGGAAGGTTTAAACAACGATATCTCTCAACTCAAGGCAAAGACATTACTCAAAGAACTAGAATCTAATGACGAAACGCAACGTATAAACTGGTCTTACACACCTTCACAGCTTGTAAGAAATATCACCGGAATAATGCTTGAACTAGAGGACTTGATAGCTAAAGGGTATTACGACGGAGATAAATTCAAAGGACTGGCCCGCCAAGTTGCCCGTGCATGGGAATGCTTGGGAAGATTAGAAGAAAGTACAAGCAAAGAAACTGCGTTTCTAAACTCAGCTATAAGCTATGAAATGGCTGGTTACCAGGCAAACGCACTTAGCATGTCAAGGCAGCTCTTTTCTGCGTCTTCTTCTCATGAGGATGTAACATTTGGAGTATTAATAAACGCATTTTTGCAGCGCCTATTCTTGATGACTAGGGAATTATCAATTAAGGCTATTAAAGAGAAGAAGTTTGGCACCCCGGAAGAAGCAGTCAGAGCACTTGGGCTTGCAGTGACAGCAAGGCTTTTGAAGAATGTTTCAGACTATTTTCTCAGTGGCGACGAAAATAAACTCGAATCAGTTTCAAAGGACATACAGAAAACTTTAAAGATTTTCGAAAATGTCGAGTCAATATTTGAGTACAATATTATCAGGAGCCTTGGCAACTTAATACCTATGTTAAGGTCGAAGTCCACTTGGACCAAAATTGGAGAGTTGCTTCCAGATAAACGATGGAAACGCTACTTAAGATTGCTTTCAAGAGGGTTAGGATCGGACTTATATAGGAGTCCTTCAGTCTCCGAGCTTTGGCCTTCTCAAATTGAAGCTATAGAAAATGGGTTGATAGATAGGCCTAGCAAAATTTTTAGAATGCCGACTAGTGCTGGGAAGACTAGGGTAGCTGAAATTGCTATGGTATATACGCTAATCTCGACACCGGGTTCAAAAGTTATCTACACTGCCCCGTATAAGGCGCTAGTTTATGAGATACAGCAGAACTTCAGTGATCTCTTTTCTGACTTGGGATTTAGGGTATCTTCACTTGGCGGCAATTATGAAACGGATGAATTCGAACAAGCAATTGCAGAAGATACCGATGTCCTTGTGATCACTCCGGAAAAGTTAGATTTGATGTTCAGAATCAACCGCAACTTGTTGGAAAAAGTGAGACTTTTTATATTAGATGAGGGGCAGATTGTGAGTAATCAGAAAAGAGGAGTCAAATTTGAGCTTCTTATTACTAGGATAAAGAAGAGATTTCCAGAGATACGCTTCCTGTTTCTTTCGGCTGTAATATCTGATCAGACTCTGAATGATTTTGCGTCGTGGTTCAAGGTGAGCGACAAAAACGGAATCGTAAAATCGGAATGGAGACCCTCAATTCAGAGATATGCTAAGTTCAGTTGGAATAAGAATTATGGTATGATTCAGTATACTACGGATGTTGATCTTGGGGTTCAATTTAATTTGAAGGAATTTGTTCCAAGGCTACTAAGAGAAAGAAAGTATTCATACAAAAACCCTGCAACGGGTAGAATCAACACAAAAACTTTCCCGGAAAGCGATAACAAAGGGCAGACTGCAGCTGAGTTGGCCATAAGATTCGCCGAACTCGGACCGGTTTTGGTGTTCTGTTCCCAAACTAATTTCGCTGACAGCGTTGCCAAAGCAATACAAAAAAGAATCGAACTTAGCATAAACGCAGGGGAAACCCAACCCGGTTATGTAATGGAGCCGAATTGCAGCAGATCGATAGCAGCCGCGAATGAGTGGTTGGGTACAGATCACTTCCTTGTTAAAAACCTAAAAAGGAGCGTAGCAGTTCATCATGGAAAAATACCAGACCCGGTAAGAAAGGCAATTGAACACGATTTTCGCGAACGAAAGATAAGAATATTGGTTGCAACTAACACCCTGGCTCAAGGCGTGAATTTGCCCATCCGTACAGTCATTGTGCACAGTACCTGGCGGCATGATGATGATGGTGAACATCCACTATCTTCCAGTGATTATTGGAATATTGCGGGGAGAGCGGGCAGAGCCGGCCAAGAAACGGAAGGGACAGTCATTCACATAGTCATGAACAGACAAGATCAACTTGATTTCGAAAACTTCAAAAGCAAGAGGGAAAACGTTGACCCCATGGACAGCGGTATGTATGCCTACCTCAAACAACTAGTCGAGTCGCGTATCACTACCGATACCCTCAATGAAAAATTAGACCCGGATGTTCTTGCGATGGTTGTCGAAGAAGGTGAAAATTTATTCTCACAGCAATCAGTAAGAGAAGTCATTAATGAATCGTTAACCGCTATTCAAGCAAGGAGGGAAAGTATAGACGACAGCCCTCTTCAAAACGCGATTTTTAACCTTGGCAAGGAAATTGAGACTCGATCGAGCTTCAACGAATTGACCGTTTATAGCTCTACCGGTCTGAGTTCTGAGAGTTGCAGGAGCTTGTCTGAGTATATTAAAGGGGAAGAGGAATCGATTAGGCCACTACTCGCTGAAGGGGGAACAGAGGATATGGAGTCGATAATTGAACTGATTGTTAAGCCTGTCATGGGATTGCAAGAGATGCAGTCACCGTATCCCTTTCCCGGAGATTTATCATCATTGCTCACGAATTGGATTCAGGGCATGCCTATCAACACAATAATGCAAGAAATACAAGAGGACCTGTCACCAGAAGATTTATCGAGAGTTATAGAAGACCTTTTGATCAACAAACTTCCTTGGGGAATCTCTGCCTTCTTGAGGATATCGAAAGCCATATTTGGTTTGTCGGACACTGAGACATCCAAATACCTAAAATTCTTTCCTTCAATGGTAAAATACGGGGTCCCATCTCCAGAGGCAGCTTGGGCAATGTCGTCTGGAATACCGTTTAGAAAGACAGCGATAGAGATTGCCTCAGCATATGCGAGAGAAGCTGAAAATGTTACTTATAAAACATTCCAAGAGTGGGTTGGAGATATAAGCACAGAAGACCTATCGTTTAAATATAAGCTGAAAGACCCGGTGCTAACTGATGTTAACAAAGAGTTATCCCAGTCCTTTGTTAACGATATACTAAGAGATTACTCCGAGGCAAGAGACGCGCTGCCTCATGAATCATATATAAAGGGCATTCAATACCAAGAGAGGTCATTCACTGCTCTAACTGCAAAAGTGGGGGAACAAGTTTGTTTGGAGAGGGATTACAACAACACTTCTGACCGAAACGCAATTCGAGTACTGTACAAAGGTAAGGAACTGGGTTACCTTGACAAAAAATTTGCCCAGCTCATTGCTCCGGACATGGACTCTGGTCTACAAGTGAACGCCGAGATCATAAACGTGAGATACAGTGAGGTGCCTTCAGTCAAGATTAGAATATATGAGTCAGCTTCTAGGGAGTAGCCCATAAACCGTGTGCCAGCAAACATTGTTTTTCGTTATATTTACCGGGACCATCTAAGAACCAAAACCACAGAGAAAGACACTGACGTATTTAGCAGATGAATGAAGCTAAGTTGAAATAAAGAAAGTTATAAATGATACAATTACTGATATGTAGGATAGCGCCCCGAAATGTGTGTAAATCCAAGGATATTCCGAGCATCTAAAACCTAATAAGTGAATCCCAAATGGATATTGTGATATTTATGTTACAAGATTCTGCCAAGGATCTGGAGCAGTTAGCCATGCACAATTTCTGTCCGCGGTGCTTCTGGATCAAGAGTAAAGTGAAAGTCCCATACCAGACGCACTTCCCGGGGGTATTCTCATTCATATACGAGGAATCGCCTCAAACACTTCTTGCTTGAAAATGGCTTAATTTCAGAGTGGTCTGAATGCATGGGTATCGCCAACTTATTGGAAAGATCAGTTTTCATTGGAAGCATTTGAGCCCAGAATGAACATTAGTTATTCATTTTTCTCTATTGATAACCTGATTTATTCTTTCGTATCCAATTTCTGTACTTACCAAAAACAGCATAGAATTATAATTTCTTATGGAGGCACTAAGAGAAGCAAGGAGTAATCTGAAAAAGACTTTAAGTTTTTGTTAGAGATATACATACCAAGAAAAGAATTTAGAAGTATTTTTCAATATTCCCTAATAAACATAGTGCATGCATACACCTTTTGATCTTCAATTTCCCTCAAAAGCTGCTTTTCGGGTAAACCATAATAGTTTCAAACAGGGCTTCTCAATACTGGCCCGGACACAGGGCCGGGGATCGCTTCCTTTGTTTTCCCACTGCGTATACGCAGACTATGTATGTATTGCTTTTTCCCGTCTGCGGCTTTACCCCCTTCACAGTGAGTATCATATCCGAAAGATGAAAGGAGGATCGTCAATCCGAACAGAGAAGCTGATCCTGAACGCTTTTTCAGCAACCCTGCCGGGATGGCCCGCCGATGAGGGCTCCCTGGAGACGGTCTGGGGGAAGTGCGGACAATATATACAGTGTGTATCTACCTCCTCTGGCCCCGCAATGAAGCCCGTTCCCGGCAAACAATTATATACGCGAGTG
>JAKAUD010000022.1 GCA_021827885.1 Thermoplasmata archaeon
GAATGATACTGTCTCACGCTGATCTCATCGACGAAATCCTGCCATTTTCGTGAGGGACCGTGGGGTAGCTTGGTATCCTACCAGCTTGGGGTGTTGGTAACTTGAGTTCAAATCTCAACGGTCCCATTTACAACTATAAGTAAGTCCTACTTCCTAGTGGATAGGTAGGGATTCGATTGTTTAATTAAGTGGATACTACCGAACACAATATTTATTAGGGCAGTTTCCCAGTGTTAAACTTCCTTCCAATGTCAAAAATCTCATGCTCGCTTTTCCCTGCAATGATTGCATCTCTAACAAGTTCTATTTGTTTCGGTATACCTTTTTCAAAACCTTCCATGGAAACAATTGGTATATTGTTTATCGTTCCGTAGAGTTCACCATAAACATCTACTATGACAGTATAGACAGCACTTGACCCGTGGATTTTTTTCAAGTTCAATATCTCTTCCCTGAGGTTAGAACTTTTCATCACTTCAACCGCGAGGATAGGATAGTTGAATCGTCCATCAGGATTACCTAGCCAACCAGCTACATCTGCTCTTATTTGCTGACCGTATTTTTGTTTGAAATTCCCGAAACCAACACCGCCATACCCGAATACTCCATCTGCATCTGGTTTGCTCCTCCGTTCGTCTCTTTGCCATGTGTAATAATCACTCAAGGCGTTCTCATAGAACACTATTTCAGGGTATGGTTCAATGCCCAGGGTTTTTAGGTATTCAACAATATCATTCTTCACCTTAATATGCCCTTCCGATTCTGGTAATTTTACTTGACCCTTTGCGATGGTCTTACTTTTCTTATCTAAATATCTGTTGGTGGTTCTATCGGCGAATCTTTGAAGCGTCTTTTCCATATAGTCATTTTTATCATTTATTTTTACATCTACAAGGTCGTCTGTTGTTTGGTTGTAAAAAAGGCCCTGCAATTCTTTAGGTTTACTCCAGATATAATCCTTCAAGGTTTTCTTGTTCAATTCAGCATATGAACATATTATTTCTTTAACGTATTTTGGGACATCGTATTCTACTCCGTTGGAGAAATACAATACAATCTCATATCTATCTGGACACTTTTTACCCCAAGCAAACGACCCGTCCCTGTCTTCTACTCTGTCGCTCATACAGATGCATTAGTCAGAAGAATAATAAATTTTTACTCAAAGAGTAGAAAAACACTAAAAGAAGATAACAATACATAAGTATGCTTCTCTCTCTTGTTGAAATAAAGGAGAAACTGAAACCACAACTCAAATCATTATGGGGAATAGATGATTTCAAGGTCGTCAGGGCAGGACGCAAAGATAAGTTTTGGATCCTGATGGTAGAATATCAGGAATCAGAAAAAGGGCCTGCTGGAGTAGTTCAGTATTTCAAGACTAAAATCAGTGGCTTAAGCGTTGAAGGTGAAACTGGGAAAATAGAAGCACTCATTGATTAATGACACTGGTCGCATATGGGTGAAGTCTACTTCAAAGTGCAAATAAACGGGTCACGACTACAACCCCACGTGAATGCATTATTAGATACTGGGTCTTCTTTCAGTGTACTAGGATACGAACTAGCTGACGGACATCTTACCTTTGATATTGGTGAAGAGAATTATGATTCCAGATACTAAAGAAAAACAGACATTCGGAACACTGAGGTTTGAGAGTATAAACATTGGTGGATTTATAATTACACATCCAAGGTTCACAACATTTGTATTGATGGAAATAGCAGATGAAGCGCTAGTAGGCAACCCATTAATGCAATATATGGAAATAAGCACGTCCTCTATCATTGCGGAATCGAGTTCTCTCCTGTCGTTCCACCCTTTTCTATATCTCTCTTTTCTTGCTGCCTGAATCTGAATGTCGTCAGGCAAATACAGCGATTCTCCCTTCCTGTTCAAGCAAAGCATTGCCAATTATTGACATGCAAACTGTAACAACCTTTATTAGGCGTTTTGGGGTAAAACAATCCGGTAAGAGTTGGATGAATCATTTGAAACAAATCGGAAAAGCAGTTGTGCAGTATCGATAGAGATTAAGGAGACTTTGAAGGTGGGGAAAAAATACGGATTAGAGGGAGTCGTTAAATATGAATAAAGAGACTGGTGAAGCGATGAAGAACTACTTGGCGTCATATGTTGATTTACTCGTGCAAAAATTTAGCAACAGAGAATATGCCATATATTACTGCGAGGAAGATGAAGCTGAGCCTTACAAAAGCAGTGGTGAAGCCATATTTGAGCACGAGACCAAAAGTAAGAAGAACAGATGGTACAGGTATTACTCTTGGAACAATTATACTCAGAAATTTATAACCAGAGAAGTTAATAGAGATGAGGTCAGGGAACTTCTGACAGAAATCACTAAAAATAGCAGGTGTCCATTGAACGAATACGATACTGAAATGTTCAAGGAATTCGGGGTTGAAATTTGAAACTTAAGCTAGTCGATTTCGAGATTTTGAAGGGGTGAAAAAACATGGACAGAAAAGAGATAGAGTTTGAGTTCGAGCGGGCAACGAAGAACACCTACAGGTTCCAGGAGAAGACCACGGGATCGCCTGTGATAGGCACTCTGTATGTCCAGAAGTCTGTGTTCGGTTCAAAGGAGCCGAAGAAGGTGAAGGTTACGGTGGAGTGGGAATGAAACTTCAGAGAAGAAGGGGTAAATAATATGTTTGAGAAATTAAACTACGATGATAGAGCAGAAAAATTTGGAGTTATAGCAAAGATAAAGAATGATGATGGAAACGATAATGAAGAAAGAAGAACAAGGGTTTTTCGCAAAGATATCACTCCGAAAGAGAAGGACTACAGAGACCTGATGAGAAGTGGTGAGTGGCTCGACGTTCACTCCACAGATCCGAAGAACAAAAAATGGGAATGGGGTACACCCTCTGATTATTTAGGAAAGGGAACTAAACTGTTGCTTTTTGACAAAATTGAAAATGGAATAACAGTAACTGCTGATATCAACCCTAAAGCAGCGTTTTATGACTATAGTAATTATTACAAAGTGAGAAATGTAATGGTGGGAAAACCTCTAATTCTTGACAAACCGATTCCTGCTACTTTGATTGTCAGTTGTGGACTTAAAGAACCATCCAGTTTAGGAGTAATTCCATCTGAAGAAATAACTGAGAAGCAATATGATGACCTGATGGGAAAGTATGACGGCTGGAAAAGGGGTGCTATATAAGTACAAGCACACCAGGAGTCTGGAAAGCAAAATACTGAGGTGAAAAAATGGATGGAAACGAATTTGGGAAGCCCGGGACCCTAGCTGAGATGGATATAGACAACCTTTTACTGAATAGGGAAAATTTCAGAATAGATTTTAACTCGGGAAGTACCGAAGGTGACGTAGTTAAGAAATTGTTTGATGAGGAAGAAATCATTGAAATGGCAGAGGATATTGTTTCTTTCGGCGGACTCTACCCCCACGAAAACCTATTGGTTGTCCACGAAGCCGGAAAAACAATAGTACTGGAGGGGAATAGAAGAACATTGGCAATTAAGTGTCTGGTTAATCATTCATTAGTTCCAACCGAATACAAACAGAAATTTAAGGAAAGGATAGGAAGCATAGGCGAGGATTTTATCACTAAAGTAAGGAAGGTGAATGTCGCATTTGTAAGCTCTCGCCATGATGCTCTGCGAATCATAGCCGATAAGCATTCGGACATCGGATTCAGAAAATGGGGACAGGTATCTCAGTGGAACTTTGTGAAGACGGTTTTTGATATGCAAGGAAAGGATGCCACGAAGACTGCTGAATTTTTGGGAACAGAAAAAAGCATAGTAATTAATTATTGTAAACATCATAATCTCCTTGCCTACATAAGAGGTTTAGGTTTCTGGGACGACGAAAAGTTACGGGATGAAATCAACAAAAACAGACTGGAACCCACTAGAATGACCAGGGCACTTGGATTCACTGACATCAATAATTCTCTGGGATTGACTTATACTAACCAATATGAAATAAACCCTTCTATAGGCACGTCAAGGGAGAAATTTAACTTCATACTGTTCAAATTTGCCAAAAGTTCATTAACTGATGTAGATGCATCCCGGATCGATACAAGAACTTCGAAAGAGGATATTCTTTCCCTTATAGATAACTGGAAATCTGAGTATGACGTTGCTCACCCACCGTCGCATCAACCAGCTGGCGCCCCCCAAGGTAACGCAAATAATGGGTCACCTGTTACACCAGCAACTCCAGCACCTTCTATAATTCCTACGCAAATGAGCCCAGTTAGAGGCATAACAGCTGGGATGACCAAGCACGCGAAACCGGAGAAATATTTTGGGAGTCTGCGAAAAAATTTGGCAGTGAATGATCAAAGACTAATAAGATTAACATACGAACTTAGTAAAAATAATATGAGCTCTATGCCAGCCGCTGGTGTTATGTTGATTCGTTCATTGTTAGATTCTTCCTTAAGATATCAGATTACCTTCAAAAACAAGAAGCCAGATATGGAAAGGTTGTATGGAAAGGGCTCCGAGAAAATAGACTTGGACGAGGTAATAAGGTTCACCATAAACAATGTTTCAGACCTATTCAAAGAACCCAAGCTGGCTAAGGAAAGTTTGGAGCGTGTTCAAAGCCAGCACAGGAAGTACTTTAACTCCATAGTTCACGGTTCATGGCTCGATCCTACTGCATCTGCCATAGAGGGGATTGCGGGTGACATTCGAGAGTTACTTCGAGCTATTTTAAGTGGAAACGCATAAAGTTTATGCAAAGGTAGGGAAAATTTAGGCCAAGGTCGTGATACTATAAAATGAAACCGACAGTTACCCCATTAAGATACCCCGGAGGAAAGACATGGATCTTGCCCTATATCAAGGAGTTTTTAAGATTCCATCATATGAATCTGGGAACCATAGTTGAGCCCTTTGCGGGAAGTGCCTCTGTCTCAATTGGTCTATTGAAGGATAATCTTGCCGACTTAGCATATATATGTGAGAATGACCCATTGATCTTTGCATTTTGGGAATCCGTTTTATATAGAAATAATGAGTTTATTGAATCTGTCAGACATCTTCAAATCACTATGGACACATGGTATGATTTCAAAAAATACCTTGAACATGATGTAAAAGCGAAATACGATAGTATTGAATTGGGTTTGGCCTTTTTGTTTTATAATAGAACGAATTATTCCGGAATCATAAAAGCAGGGCCTATTGGAGGAAAACGTCAGTTATCGAAATATACGATGCAGTGCAGGTTCAACATTGACAGAATAATCAAGAAAATTCACGAACTCGCCGAACTTTCTGACAAGGTAAAGATATTTTTTTCAGACGGGATAGATTTTATCAGAAAATTTGATAGATCGGTTTATGAAAGTGATGTTTTCTTTTATATTGATCCACCATACTATAATGCCGGCAAAGTCCTATACAGAAATTACTTCAACGATGATGATCATAGCAAACTTGCAAGTATACTAACTGAAATGGAAACACCTTGGCTTGTAAGCTACGATGAGTCAGATTTTATATACGGACTTTACACTACTTCCAAGTCTCACTATGTTTATACTGATTATCAAGCAGGAAACCTAAAACGTGGAATGCGGGAACTACTTTTTTCAAACAGAAAAATACCACCAATAGCAACTGAGGTGAAAATTGATGCGGGAATAACAAGGAATAGACACTTTGAATTGATATAATGATAATATGGTGATGAAAGTTGACAATAAGACAAACTGAAATGTGGGATGTGATTAAAGAAAATCTACCCGTTAACCAAGTTGTCGAGTTACAACAGATTTATTTTTCAGTGAAGCGTAATGTCAAACTAACGCCTGATGATTTAATACCTTCTGCAAAGGGAACTGCAGATACTCGGTGGAAGAGAAACATTAGAAATGTCCTGCAGTACAGAAAAAAAACTTCTGAAATAATCTGGGTGGGAGAGGGAAAATACATCCTGCCATCCTCGTCTAATCCAATTGATCTCAATACAAGTATATCAAAGACCCGCATGTCTAAGCAAAATTTTGACAAACTCCAAGAAATACGCAATCTAATAGGTGAGCAGGGTGAGAAATTTGTTTATGACAGAGAGATCAGAAATCTCGTTGCTGCGGGGAGAAGTGACTTAGCCCAGAAAGTTGATAGGGTTAGCCTTCGTGATGTAGGCGCAGGTTATGACGTTGAATCATTCCATACCAATGGAGAGTCAAAATACATTGAAGTCAAGACAAGTGTTTCCAGCAACGACATTTTTGAATGGAGTGCTCACGAAATTGAAGTTGCAATATTACTTGGAGAACAATACTGGCTTTATTTGGTGCGTGACATTGGACACAATCCAAAGATTAAGGAAATTGGGAATCCCGCTAGTAAAATTGGAAAACAAATTACACTTACTCCACACTCTTATGTTTCCAAATATAATGATTAGGTGGAATTTAATAGGGCTCTTCCTTTATTGAGCATGGAATTCCCGCTAATCTCAGCATCCCCACCTATTCTTTCCTGAGCCGTACCTCACTTACGGCGATGATCTGGTCCCACTTAAAAGTGTGAATGCGGTGATCCTTGCCTCTTAATTCTAAGAACAGATTCATCTTTATTACGCTTCCACTGACTGTGTTATTTTTTTTCTCACCTCCCAGCCAAATGAGGATAGGATAAGCTACCATTACCGAAACTTCACCTACTTG
>JAKAUD010000135.1 GCA_021827885.1 Thermoplasmata archaeon
ATAAACGGGCGGGTGAAAGATGCATGAATCGGCACAATATCTGGTTCGGCACAGACGAGTTGGTTAGTGAAATACCGGAAGTTTTCAAAGAAATTATGGAAATTCAAAGAAAGCTTAAGGAAATCTGATTATTTCTCCTAATCTTATCTGGTCTGGTTGAGCTTACATACCTTCTCCCCTTATTCTATGGCATCTATGTACGGATAGCCTTAACCAGTTCTCCGGTCTCTTATGATATGGTATTTTACTGGACAATTCAAACGAGAATTCAAATTATTCCACGTTTTTAGGTATGACAGTATTTGTCACGGAATATATATATATATAATGAAGCAATTCATCGCAGAATTTGAATGAATAACACAACAAAAACTGGTTGGATAATAGCGTCTGCGATTATTGTAATGTTTATGCTACCCACGATCGGAATGTCATCTTCGATCCTGAACAACCTGAATAGTAGTTCGGGGTCTACGGTTATAAATTATTTACCTGAATCTGGAACAGTATCAAACGGAATGGTCTCTTATAGCGTTAAACAACTCTGCACCAAATATACAACGGAAACCTCAACCAACGGGCACACAAACGTAATCCAATATTTCTATGTGTATTATAACAGCACATATAATCTACTCTTTTATGTTTTGGATTCTAAAGTGAATGCATATAACGGCGCCAATATAAATTCAAATAATGCAGCTGGTGCACCAAGCACTATTTGTAGCTCAATTTCCTGTCCCAGTTATATGGCAATAGGAAATTGGTTTGGACATAGGATTTATATGCCAACTCCATACGGACATTTGCAATATAGCTCTCCTAATGAGAAAGTTCAAAGTGGTCAATGCGGGCAAGTAACGCTTTCCGCCTCAGTTTCTGCAGGAGCATCGGCATGTGGCGTTTCGGTTTCAGGAACGGTTGGAGTATCTTACACATACGATCTTTATGATTTCTGTGTAGATCAGTTACATGGGTCTTTCACTAACGATCAGTGGGTATTTGAAAGTCACGAGGCTGGACAAACCTACGCACGCTTTGTTACCGCAACAGCGGTAGATTACAAACCTGGATACCAACAACGCATAAGTTATTGCTCAATCGGACATACAACTTACGTAAAATCATCCCCTGGATGGTTTTGGACAACAAACTATTGTTTGGTTGGCTCAAGCTTGGCAGAAATATCGTTATATCAGACTCCCGTTCTCAATTGATCGTGATGAAACTATTTTTTAAAATACTAATCTTTATTTTTTCCATTTTTCTAATAATGGTATTTTCTCAGTATTATGCGATCATAGAATCAAAAAAGCCAGTGTACGGTGATATAACATTTTCTGTTGATTTCACCAAAGAAAACTATAGTAATAGCAATAGCGTCACCGTCTTTCTTAACGCCAGTTGGACAGGAAACGTTTACTTTCATTTTACTAACGAAGCACCCTCAAACGGTTTCGCCATTGCATACTTGGGAAACACCAAGGAGAGCCTAAATAAGAACATCTCTAACTCAAAACTTCATCCTCTCTGTTGCAGTGAGAACCCTTATCTAATTCAACAACCATTTGGTTATTTAGTCTATTATTTGCCGTTCAATATTTCTAATTCACACCCAAAAGATAAAATTATATGGTCTTTAGGGGTAAATGCATCCGATAAGGTTCCTTCTGGGTATTATGCGTATTACATGTTTTCGCAGTTTGGAACTCAACATGATTCAAAACAGAGTGTTATAATCAATTACAAATACATATATATTTAAAAGTGAGTGGTGAGTAAAATATTAGGTTTAAGAATAAAAAAAGATAAGATTAACTTCTCGGATGAAACCATTCTACAAATTAAAGACTTAAGAAAATCATACGGATTTCCCAAAAAGAAATCTCGAAAAGTGATATTAAATTCTATTGATATGGAACTCAAAAAGGGAGAATGCCTTTGTGTTGTTGGGGAAAATGGAGTTGGAAAGTCTACACTCCTGAAAATTATCATAGGATTGATTGCTAAGGATGGTGGCGAAATTCATATCAATGGAAGTTTTGGATATGTTCCTGAGACAAGTATAAATTTTCAGTCGTTGAGTGCTGAGGAGAATCTATTGTATTACGATAATATGTCAGCCCAGTCTTCAAATTATGTTGGATTGCTTAGTCAGATGGGCATAAGCGAAGCTAAAAAGAGAAAGATGAAATATTTCTCAAAGGGAATGTCAAGAAAGGTCGACATCATCAGGGCTTTGAACAATAATCCTGCCCTCATAATTCTGGACGAGCCATTTGAAGGACTTGATCCGAAGACTTGTTCGGACATTATTGAAATTCTCAAAAAGATGAAAGAATCCGGTAAGGGAATACTCATGAGCAGTCATGATATGACATATGTCGAAAGGATAGCAGATAATATATTTCTTCTAGAAAAAGGGAAAATGACACAATTATCAAGGAATGAAAGGATATTTCACATAACATTTGAGTGTGAAAACATAGATCCAATTTCCAAGAAAATTAAAGAATTTGGATTAGAGGCAGTGAATTCGCAAAATAAATATCATGTTGCAATAAACGATGAATCAATAAAAAATGAGGTAATTAAATACCTTATAGACTGTGGGGCAAAAATTATCAAGCAGCAGTACCAAAGCTTGGAGGAAGAATATCTTGAAACAATTCAAAGAAGTGAATAAAACAGCATTAAAGACTCTAAAGGGACAAATCACAAAAGACATTACTCTTATGGTAAAGTCGTGGTATTTCATCATAATACTCGGTGCAGCCATACTAATAATTCTTGACCTGTTATATACGAATAGTATAAACAAGAAATCACAAATTATAACCTTAGTTTCATATAATCTGGGTCTCAAAAGCAATATAATATCAACCATATATAACAGCAACACGGAAAATTATCTAAACCCAATACTACTTATTATTCCGGCAATAATCATATCTGATGATATAGAAAATAAAAATTTCACTATCCTCAAGCTATTGAACTTTAATACCGTTGAATACGTTATTGGGAAGTTCGTTTCGTCAATGATTCTCATTTTTGCGATCGTTCTTTGCTTTTCACTTATAGGAGAATTCTACATTTTTTATAATGGATACATCATAACATCAGGGGTAATAATTGATCCTTTTTTAGTATCTCTTGCTCTTATGTCAATTCTTGTGATGCCTGTTACATTTGTGTTATTCTTGTCATCGATTTTGCCAAACAAAGGGTTTTCAATAATATCGGTCTTTTTAATTTATCCAATCTCATTTGAAATCTCATCCAGGATTTCCTCTGTTTATGGTACCTCTGGGCTTTCTATTCTGAATATGTTTTTATTTTCAATCTCTGGATTCTCAGCAAACCTTCCGCTCTATCTTATGCATTCTGAACTATACACTTCGAGTAACTATCTCAAGCCGGGGAACAGTATCTTCATTATAGAATTGGCATTTATCGTCCTGTTCACTCTTACGTGCATTTCTATATTTTTACGGAAGAATTCAGTTAGTATCAGGAACATAATCAAATCTCGTTTTCACTCGTTCATAGGGAGGATTTTCAATGAAAATTAAAAAGATCTACATAGTACTTGTGATTATTATAATAACTACCGTAGCTACATTGCCGGTTTATCAAAAGTGGGAGAGCAATAACAACAGCACATCCCCACCTCCAATAACCATAATTGGGCCAAATACAACAGGTTTCACATTCTTATACCAAGTAGACAACATTCACGGATCTAACTGTTTTCATTTTACTATGCCAAGTGAGCACATATTATCTTTTCTATTTGTTGCTTTCGCCAATGTTACTAGTTCAGGTAACTGCATAACAGTATATAACGGCACAAACTGCTATATCGCCAAATTTCAACTTCAAGCGCGGGAATATGTTCAGGCTGGTGAACAGTTTAACATATCGGATTTTTATCCGGGGAACTGGAGTGTAAGTGTTAATTTTGCTTCACCCACAGGAAATGGAAATTACCATTTTTTAGTGTATTATAAGGAGGGGGTTAATTGAAAAACAAGACTATTGGGGTGTTGTTTATTGTTCTACTCGTAATATTTTTAGGAGTATTAATCCAGAAAACTTATCCTAACAATCCCAACTTCAACTATATTACTGTAGATGTCAAACAGAATAATTCTCTTTATTATTTTAATAACCAAAGTGACAATATAAATGTGAGTATAGATATCTGTGTTACAGGGGACAATTATCCATTTCAGCTTAACATTGTCGGGCACAATCCTTGCATGTTCTCTTTAGGGTTATTTTTCATATCAAATTATACCGGCAACGAAAGCCTTCACAATGCCTCCACATCTTTTTCACAATTTAGATCAATATCAGGTTACTCAACTTATCTAGATAACAAGTTTCATCACACAATTTACCCTATCCCATCATTCTCCTATATCTCCGCAATTAATCTCTCCAACAACTCCACCAAAATTTCAATTAATATATTGAAATCAAATTTTGCTAGTCCTGGAATTTATGGTCTTTTATTGAATAACATATCCACATCAGGACAACATAGAAATCTGATACATACAGTATATACTAATCAAGTTGTAGTTGTTGAACAGTCTTGAAATGGAAGTTAGACTCCAAATAGAGCAATATATCCATCGCAATAGCGGATGGTCTGCTGCTCCAGTTGAATCAGCACATCCTTTAGGACTTTACCAACCAACATATCCTGGTGCTTTCCCAAAAAGGTGGAAGGAGAAAAAAAGCATAAACAAGAAGAAAAGTTAAAAATAGCAATGGAAGAGGTAAGGAAAATAATCCTGCATCTGGGCTTTGCATTAATTCACCACAAGATCATGGGAAACTGTTTTAAGTTGAATGATATTTTAATCTGGTTGCCAGTAAAGAATGAGCAGAATGAGAATGTAGACTCCATGGCTGTGGAGACTGAAGGAAGCGCATATTTTGAGAAGTTCAAAAAGGTATGCCTTAACCGGGGCAGCAGGGCAGCAGTTATCTATGGGGGGCAGGTTTTCAGCTATTCAAAGCTCCTGGGCTTTGTCGAATCTTTTTCCTCCGGGCTAAAAAAGCTATTTCCCATCAAGAAAGGTGGCAGGATTATGATATCCCTACCACCAGGGCTCCCATACATAATTTCACTGTTGTCAATGTCTAGAGTGGGAAATATAGCGATTCCACTTGAGCCATATGTTTCAGAGAAAACATTTCTTGACACTCTATCCAAGATCAACCCATCAGGAATAATAGCCTCCGATGGAATCTTAAACCACTACGGAAAGAATATCTCTTCTGAAATATTTAAGATAGCAGTTCCAAAAAATTCATTCATTTCACCAAGGAACAGGAGTAAATTTTCACCAGGAACCC
Organism: Thermoplasmata archaeon; assembly: GCA_021827885.1. The sequence goes on from JAKAUD010000135.1 coordinate 5,374, forward strand.
CGGAAATTATGAATGCGGGAAAAAAAGACGGAACCAATTTATTCGAAAGCCTATGTTATTCGGAAGTAACAAGCCCGGAATCTATTGATCCAATAATCGATATATTCATCGAAAGGCTCTTTAAAAGGGATGGTCAAAACAGTGAAATAATTGGTTTTACATATGAATGTATTGACAACTCCATTAATTTTGAGGAATCATTATTTAAGGGCTTGGAAAAAAATACCAAAATTCTATCCTCATGCGAAACCTATTCAGTACCTGCCATTGTCACTTGTATTTTACTCCCTCTCCTCAAGGGTTATTCTGTAATTATTGATTCTATGGAGAACCAGAAAGCAATTATAAAATCAACAAAGTGGTATAATCCGGAAATAATCATATCTGAAAATTATCTCGAAGAGAATATTTCCGCAATCCTGAAATCTGGAAAAGAATTCCACCCAAAACATCTGATAATGGTTCAGAAAAAGAGGAATAATGAGCAGATTCTGGAAATTTATAACATACTTAAGACCAGAGTCGCAGGGGTAAGACTTGATGAGAGATGTGGAACACCCATTACGGTTCTTGAATCCATAGAAATAAAGCCGGATATTCAAAGGGATGGCAGGATCTTCCCCGGACTCACACTGAAAAAAACGAATGAGGAGGATAAGGGTTCTTTTCTTTCTGTCTCAGGAAAGCAGATAGCTACGTCCGAAGAAAACCTTGATTCGCCGGAAAACTCGCAAAATGATAATTCGTTCCTGATACAAGGATTGTTGCCCAATGAAAACGATGTTTTTATTGAGGATGAAATTTACAAACAGGATGCGACCAAAACATATTTGAATGATTTCTCAAGCGAAATTGAAAACGAGTTATCACAGGCCATGAAAGATATCAGCGCAGTTCTCTTATCCGTCGAGTCAGGAATATCAATCAAGAATATACTGCTAATAGAGGGCACCTCTCCAAAAGTTTGGGAATCAAAAATATCCGAAGTCATGAACTACAGGTTCCCAAGATACATCAGGAAATCTGAAATTCAATTTGTAGCTTCAATTCCAAGGAGTATGTCAGGAAGGCCCGTATTGAATCTTATTTTCAAGGAATTATGACAGGGAATCCATATTTGAACCTGATACTTCCGGTTAAGGTTTAATTATCATCCTACGATTAGAGAAGAGGGAGATTTAAAATGGAAAGTTCTAACACCCAAAATAATACTTATGCTAAAGGACTTGAAGGAGTTATAGCCGCTGAAACAGAAATTGGATTTGTGGATGGCCAGGAGGGTAGGTTAGTCTACCGAGGCTATGATATCAGTGTCCTAAGCGAAAACTCAAACTATGAAGAGATATCCTATTTACTGAATTTTGGTAAACTGCCTAACAGGAAACAGATGACTGAGTACCTTGAGCAAATGAGGGCGAATTCAGAAGTTCCCCAGGATACATATGATCTCATACAAACCTATGGGAAAAAGGCACATCCCATGGTGACCCTGAGAACCGTAATATCAAACCTGGCATCTTACGATCCCAGGGAATCAGACTCTTCAATCGAGAACCAGAAAAGAATTGCGATATCCATAATTGCAAAAATGCCAGCCATAGTAGGGGCAATACACAGAACAATCTTAGGCAAGGACATCCTGAAATCAAGGAGTGAACTTTCGTACGCGGGAAGTTTCCTGTATTATGCCCTCGGAAGAAATCCGGATCCGGTGGAGACCAAGATAATGGACACGGCGCTCATGCTTCATGCCGATCACGGGATGAATGCATCAACATTCTCGGCTCTTGTGACAATTTCCACTTTGGCCGATATATACTCTGCAACAACATCTGCCATATCTACCCTGAAGGGCCCCCTTCATGGAGGGGCAAATGAAAGAGCATTGAAAATGATAATGGATATAGGGTCGCCGGAAAAGGCTGGGCCATATCTGGAGGCCATGGTTGCCAGGAAAGAAAAGATAATGGGGTTTGGGCACAGAGTGTACAAGGTATATGATCCAAGGGCAAAAATACTGAAAAAATACGCTTCATATATTTCTGAGAAGTCAGATAAGAAATCAATTTTTGAGACAGCAAACAAGGTCGAGGAAATAATGATAAACAAGCTGGGAGAAAAGGGAATATTTCCCAACGTTGATTTCTATTCTGGAATGATATACTATTCAATGGGATTAACGCCTGAAATATTTACCCCAATTTTCGCACTTGGCAGAATCTCGGGCTGGACTGCAAGATCGCTGGAATACCTTCAAAACAATAAATTATTCCGGCCAAAGGCACTTTACGTGGGCGAAAGAGGCCCAAAAACATATATATCAATACAGGAGAGGCAATAAACTGGACAAAGAAATAATAAAAAAAGATAGGGTGGGAAATAAAATCCTTGTTCCCGATACTTCAGCAATCCTTACCGGTTCTATGAACCTTCTTGGAGAGAATCTCGTAGTACCTTCCGGGGTTATATATGAGATAGCAAGGGGAAAACCGGCCAGAATCTTGAGGGATCAGGAAGAAATGCTTAAAATAGCTGATCCGGAAGAAGGGAACCTGATAAAGGTCAAAGAACAGGCCAGCATAACAGGTGATCTTAAGTATCTCAGCAGTACTGATATAGAGGTTCTCGCCCTAGCTCTTGAAAAGAATGGAACAATTGTAACAAATGACTATTCAATACAGAATGTGGCAAAGAGCATGAATATAGCGTTTGAACCGTGTGGAATGGATCCAATTGCAGAGGAGATAAAATGGGTATTTCGGTGCAAGGGATGCAGGAAAATCTATGAGGAGAACATAAAGGAGTGCAGAATTTGCGGGCACAAAATCGTAAGATACAAAAAGGTTGAATAAATTGAAAGGTAGCATGAAATGGGAATATTCAAAGATACAGGATATAACCTGGAATCTAAATGAGAACACGCCAATTTATCCGGGGGATACCCCTTTTTCCATGGAGCACATAGGAAACGAATTAAAACCTTACATAAAGCTCACAAAAATAACAATGGGAAGCCATACAGGAACACACATGGATGCTCCATTCCACATGTTAGAAAACGGCTTTAAATCGCACGAAGTGCCAATTTCTAACCTCGCGGGACCGGTGAAGGTTGTACAGATCTCAGGCAGGAATGTGGAACCGGAAGATGTTCCAGACGAAGGCTGTGAAAGGGTTTTATTCAAGACCAGTACTATTCCATACTCTGGCAAATTCAGGTCGACCTTTTCATTCATTTCAAGGGAAGCAGCAGAACTAATCGTCGAAAGGAAAATAAAACTTGTTGGGATCGATTATCTTTCTATAGATAAATATGATTTCAAGGAACCTGATGCTCACTGGATTCTTCTGGGCGAAGGAATAACTGTAATCGAAGCTCTGGACTTAAGAAACATTGACCCGGGTGATTATATATTGGTTGCGCTGCCACTCAACGTATCAACCGATGCAGCCCCTTGCAGAGCTATACTTTTATCGTAAAAACATCAGAATGCTGTTTGCCTGTCATGCCAAATTTATTCAATTTCAAGAAAATCTGACATTGAGAGCGCTTCGTATGGATCGGCTGATATATAGTTTTCCAAACCCTTTTGGGTTAATGTGTAAACTATGAACTCTCTATCCATTAGTACTGGCCCACCCCATTTTGGCACTGACCCGATCCGCCTGTATTTGTGAAACTCTTTCCATTTTTGAAGGATCTTTTCCTCTGCCTTTTCGTTATCAGAAAAGAGTGGATAGGGAATGGGCAGAGCAATCCAATCATCACTAATACCAGATTCCCTGGGATCACACATGGTTTCAACGCCTTTTTCCAATAATAGCTCTATGTTTGAAATTCGTGGTTCTATCCTATACTTCCCTTTTATTAGGACAGCCAGATATAGGGGAATCCTGCTGTATCCATAATAATTTATGAATTCTTGATAGGAAATGCCCTGGCCCCTGGTTGAATCTATTGAAATTCTTGGTATTCTGAGAAGGGCCTTTTTCCCGGTTGCATATCTTCGTTCTCTACCGCCGAAACCACTCTGGGTGTACTGCATATTCCTACCAACTTGAACAGGCAAGGTTCGGTCAATCCCGCAACGAAGGATGAACTCTAGCGTTTCAGATACACTGAGATCCCTGAACCCACCTTTCTTGATTGCAGTATCAACCATGGAGAAATAGCAAGTCTGGCTGTGATGCTGCCAGACCAATGTCCTATCAATTTCTTCTTCGAGGATTTTCCTGAAATTGCCATTATACACTGCATCCAGATCTATGTATGCAGCAAATGAGTTAACGGGGCACATTCTGAGTGCAATATCTCTGCCTTTCCCCCTAGAGCACCGTGCTCTTGACAAAGTGAGGTTGAATTCCTTTCTGAGAGCGAGGAGTTTTTCATAAGTGCCATCCGTGGAGTATGCGTCTACAATTGCTATGTTTGAATCTGGTGAATAAACAGAAGCAATAGACTCCTCAATTGTTTGTACATTATTGAAGACCGTGCCATAGATCCAGTGCTGCAAACTCTCTTCATATTCCTATGTGTAAACTTATAATAAATATATCCTGCTTGAAGAGATTATGGATTTCAATAGATCGATTGATTAGAGAAAAAAAGAGTTTTGAAGGTTGCTTTCATGAAAGCTATGTCGCTATTATCCCGAAACGTACAAACAAAACTTAAATGAAGTTGGACTATGTTACTTCCGCTAAATAGGGTGGCTGATCGAATGGATGATGGCTCAGAAAACCCGGAGATTGTCAGCAAGTTTGAGAAACTTGATTTTCTCTCGCTATGGAAGGGGAGAGAAAAGGTTAATCAGGTGGAAAAACAAATTCTGTCACTATTCCATGACCTCCTCTCCCAGCTTTCGCAGGGAGCTTCCCACTTCAAAGGTTGCTGGCGGAATCTCCATGGGCTTGAATTCCCCTCGGCCCGAAGGTAATTTGTCCTTCATGCTAAGCCATCTGACTTTACGGATGCAGGCACGCATGAAGCAATATGCGATCCGACCTCTTTCACTTCTGTCTGCCAGCGGACAGATCAATATCCTGCGAGAAATAATAACCTTTTCGCTCGCTTTCATCCCCTATCTTGCGAAAGGGGAATTCCCGCTCGCAAATGTTAAACTCTGCTCACTGAGAGTTTCCTCTCTGTTTAAAGACAGAGTCACAGAGCTACGGACTTGTGGAGCATCCATAGGTGTGTATGTATTTCTCCGATCTAACTTCTGCTTTTCTTTCATGTTTTTTCCCATGTTTTTAAAGCCCCCTAATCAACTCTTGCGATGTCCCTCACGGAACAAGCCCACGATTTCAGTCGTGGGTAGTTGACCTCAAATCCATTCCTTCAACTTTCCGCTTATCATCGATCTGGCTTTTCTCAGGTCAGAGATTTTAGAGGAGCCTGTAAGAAGCATTGCTATTTTCAGTTCCCTTACTGTCATGTTTATGTTTGATTCCAGTATCTTGATCCCCTGATCTGCCCCTGATAAAAATGATCTGGCGAATCCCCCAATTTCTGCGCCAATCTTAATCGCTTTTGCAAGATCGAGCCCGTTTCTCAATCCACCGCTTCCTATAATCGGAACCTTTCCCTTGCATTCCACAATGGATGCGGGTGACGGTATTCCCCAGTCCCAGAATGTCAATCCCGCCCTCATCTTTTCCTTGTCATCGGCTTTCTCTGCCCTGTAATATTCTATGGCAGCGAATGATGTGCCTCCCAATCCACCAACATCTATGGCCTTTACGCCTGCATCGATTAAATTAGCGGCATCCTTGCGGGAAAATCCATTGCCCGTTTCCTTTGCTATAACCGGATAGCTGCCGGCAATATCGCTGAGCCTTTTCAGGATACCCTTAGCATTCCTGTCGCCTTCCGGCTGCACCATTTCCTGAAGGAAATTGAAGTGTATTGCAAGGAAATCAGCATTTATCATAGAAAATACATCCTCTATCTGTTTGTCTGTAAAAGCAGGTTTTTCCTGGTTCAATAATTGAGGTGCCCCAATGTTTGCAATCTTCATTGGAACCTTATAATCATTTATGACGGAAAAGGTATCCTCCAGCTCTCTCTTCTCGATTGCCGCCCGCATGCTTCCAAGGCCCATGCCAATGCCAAACTTTTCTGCCGCTGATGCAAGGTTCCTGTTGATCTTTTTAGCCAGTTCGGTTCCTCCTGTCATGGATGAAATGATCATGGGAAATTCGAGCTTCTTATTCAGAAATTTCACCGAGGTCTTTATTGCGTCATAGTTCACCTCCGGTACAGCCCTGTGGACCAGTGTGATATCATCCCAGTAATTGTGCGAAGAAGTTACCTCCTTCTGTTCTGCTATCCTTATGTGTTCCTCCTTCCTGTTTTCTATCATTTGATCACCGATCCATGAAAGTCCCCTGACTCTATGCCGTGAATCCTTTCCGGAAATAAGCCATTCATCATGTATGTCCTGATTCCCAGCCCAGATATCCGTTTCATAGCCTTGTATTTTCCCCCCATTCCACCGGTAACATCGTTTTCCTGCTTTGCAAAATCCTGTTCATTATAAACAACCCTCAGAAGCTTGCTGTCTTGGAATTTCTTTGGATCCCTGTCATATATGCCATCCACATCACCAAAAAATACTGCAGCCTCCGGATTAAGGAGGTTGCAGAGGTCAAACATTATGCTGTCTCCGGAATATATCTTCACCTCATTCCCTTCGATATAAATATCGCCAAAAAGCACTGGCAGAAAGCCGGATTCGATTGACATCAGGACAGGCGTGTAATCAAAGGTGCCTTTTCTTCTCAGATCAAAGGGTGAGAATGGCAATGGGTTCATTCCCATATCAAGGAGCATTGAAATGATTCTGCTGTTGAGCGATGTGGTATCGCTCTTAATCCTTGATACCTGTGATTCCTTTCCCTTAAATGGCCCGGGGAAGTTGTTCTTCTTGCATAAAATGTGCCCAAATGATCCTGCCCCATGAACCAGGGCAAAACTCCTGTTCATGCTGGCGATCTCTTTAATCGCCCTTAAGGTCTCTTCTTCCCTGAAAGCCCTGTAGCTTGATTTATCCGTTATCAGGCTCCCTCCAAGCTTGATTATTATCATTTTATCACCTTCAATCATGCCAAGCGGCATTCTCCATGTTCACCGGCCTCTGCTCTTTTATGGGATCTGCCAGTCTTTAATTCATCTATGTTTCCTGAGTATTCGGAAATACATGGTATCCCGCCCCATTAATCCTTTGTAATTTATTCGCCAGGCAAGATCGATGGAGTATTATTCAAATGTTGACAATTTATCTTCCAATTCACTAATTCCTCAAAGAATGGATATTCGAAAAAGCTGAAAATAGTTATAAATTTTTGTCTTAAAAGTTCAAAAAAAAATGGCTGGGTTGATTGGTGATTCGTTGAATATTTCACCTTTCTACTGTACCTCCGCATATACAAACCCTAAATATGGGGTAGTGCCAAATGTTTGTCCGGAAGGAGTTGTGATTGATTCTGAATATGATGATCCCATTATATTGAAATTCATAGCGTTGCCATTGGCCGTAAACAAATAACTTGTAAATACTAATTGAGATGCCGAGAAGTATATTGGAGTTGACATTGCTGCTAACAGTCCAGTACCTATACTTGCCAATCCAGCTACTAAAGCAAAATACGACAAAGGTGCAGATGCACCATCGGTTATGAAAAAGGCTCCAATGCCTGCCCCTATGGATGCAGCACCGAATGCGATCGATAGTGCACCATTGACCCAGCTGCCAAGATTTGATGATGATAGACCCTGAGAACCTGTTATATTCACATTTTGCATGTTCTCCTCACTTGTCAGAGGGTATGCTGTGCTGACCTTCAGGGTAGATTCAAGGTTGCTGAAGAACTGGTTTATGGTCTGGTTATAAGCACTGTTTGTGTTATTAGTTAAATTCACGAATTTATCTTTATTATACAGATCTGCCAAAGTATTTACCGAAATTACAAGCATGCTGTTATTGGCGTTCTCAATCTGAATACTTGCGGTTTTACCTTCATTGATATAATAGTAAGACCAACCATTATAAACATAGTATCCAGTCTGTATCACAGTTACTTGGTAGGTGATGTTTTGGAAAAATGCCATGTCTATACCTTGGTTTGAATTTGTGGTAAGTGAGTATCCCAATGTTGATGAACCTAATGTTATGGAATTATTGGTTCCAAGCGTTACTGAGGATGAATGCCATGTTGGATTGGATGTTGTTGTATAAGCATTGTTGAAGGGAATGGTGGATACCCCGTTGAACTGGGCAGCCAATATTACCTTATTCCCTGTGTATGAAATCTGGGGGTTATTGCTTCCGCTAGAACTGCCAAAATTTGCAGCAAGAAGTGCAAGAGGAAAATCTCCAGTTATTGGATTTGAATATACTGTGTTGACGGTTTGGTATGATCTCCCACCTCCACCGCCTCCTCCACCGATTTGCCTGTATGTGTGGTTTTTGATTATTCTGTGAACGGTAGAATTGCTTATCTTTATCATGTTGGTTGAATTCAACTCCTTGACCATATATGGGTTTGAAAGATCAAATACCGGTTTTATTCCCAGGACATTTGTTAATGAATATGGATTGTAGTCAATGGCGTTGTAATAGTAGTAGGCATAGAGTTTCCCTCCCATGGCAAAGGAATATACTCCGTATATGGTCATTGAGGCATTCCCAACGAATCCAATCTGCTTCCATTCCCTTGAGAATGTGTTGTATAACGATGTGAACGGTATGGACATTGACCATGACGTGTTGCTCAAAGATCCTGAATATATTGTTATATCAGAGGCATTGTTATTTGGCATGAAGGTACTCATTGCTGAAAGGTTCCTTGCAACACTCTGATTGAATGATGAAAGATTGGTTGAATAGTCCTGAAGATTGAATCTTGAGAGTGAAGGATTTATCGACGTTATGAGAAATGATGCGTTAACAGGTTCCATAATAAACCTGGAATTGGACGTAGAGTTGCCTGAACCGAACAATGCGTATGATGAAATATTGCTACCCGGGATTGAACCGGTAAGAGACACAGCCACATCAATGGCAACAGATTTATTGCCATTGTTGCTGAATAGATAGAATACAGTGCCGAATCCTGCAAGAATCATTACAGTCGAAATGATGATCGCAATGGATTTTTTGCTCTTTAGCTTCTCTATGGTTATGTGCTCTTTAAGGTGCATTCTGGGTTATTATTATTATTATTATTATTATTATTAAGATTTCCGCAGTTCCTCATCCCGTTGAATGTGAGTTTTCGTTCAGATTGCGGTTTAGAAGCATGTGCCTGAAAATCAACTTAATTCCCATTCATCCATTATATTGAAAGGGGAGAAATTCATGCGTTAAAATTACTTATAAACCTTTTCGGTGTGCTTCCTCTCAATGCCAAACGGAATGAAGGGCCTGCCATTGCCCCTGTAGAATTTCGAGAAGAATTCCACATAGATCAGCCTTGCTCCCTGAATGCCCGGCTCAAATATTGCAAGGACCAGTGTAAATAGCTGGCCAATCACAAGAACAACGACACCCACAACAATGAGGATTATGGATCCTGAGGAGTTTGATATGAATACACTGTTGACCAGTTCAGAGAGGATTATTGTTGCCAGCAATACGCCCATTATTCGCGTGTATGAAAGGACATGGCTTATGATGGATGGTATCTCCACTGCTGCACGCCCGCCTTCCCCATAAAGGATCAGGATTATGCCAAGGCTGAGGATTGCGATATCAAGGGCTGCGAAGGGATTGGATGCCATGTTCACGTTATACCCGTGCAGGAGGGACAATCCGTAAATGGAAACCCCCCAGACAAACATGAGCCATCCAACCTTTCCTACTATTCCCTTTTTCTCCCCGTAATGCAATTCATTCAGTATTCCCATAATGTATCCGAGGGTTACCATGAAAAGGCCAAAGTATCCTGAAATCAGGAGCATCTTTCCTGCGGACTTCAGGGGGCTGAAGTATGTTATTTGATATCCGAGTATATGAGAGGGCATGAACGTGAAGCCAAAGAAGGAATTGAAAACCATTCCTGCAATTATGGCTGCTATGGAGCCCGGTATCAGTGCCTTTGCAAGTATCTTCATCTGTGGCGGCGAAAGAATTGTTGAAACGAACTTCGTCAATTTTCTTGGGAGCCTCACATGTGGACCGGGTGTTGAGAGCCTTCTTATTACCCATATAGAACCCAGAAGAATGATTATTCCGTACCCAAGATCACCAACCATTATTCCGAAGAAAATGGGGAACGCCAGGGCAAATATAATCGTGGGATCAATTTCAGCTTCCTGCGGAAGTGAATAGAATTTTATAAAAAACTCAAAAATCTTGAATCTCCCGGGATTCTTCAGCAATGTTGGCGGTTTCTCCGAGGTTTCGAGAACCTTCATGACAAACATTTGATCCGTTGCATTTGAGATTCCCTTCTCAAGGTAATCCAGTTTGCTCTTCGGAATCCAGCCTTCTGAAACGAAAGTTGAATCGGATGATGGGAATTTCGAAAGGAGTTCAAGTTTCTTTGCCTCTATTTCAAGGCCCTCAGCAATGATCGCTATCTTTTCATAATTTTCTGCTGATAGCTCCTGAAGGCCACCCCTTACTGCCTCTACCTCCTTATTTGCAGATTCAACTTTACTTTCCAGCATTTTCCTGTAGTCTGTGGGGTTTCCCTCCATGGACGGAATGTGAACCATATGGCTGCCGTGATCAGTAATGATTTTGGCAAGGACAGGTTCCTCTTCCCTTACAACCGATGCAACAATATACTGGTCATCCAGCCCGGTGATGAATGGATCCTTCAATTTGGATCTAATTTCTTCTTCAATGTCTTCCGGGTTCCTCTCAATAATATAAGAAGCTATGACTGAATTGTTGAACAATTCAAGGTTTAAGCCAAGCGGTTCCAGTTTCCTTGCAACATAAAGCCTGTTGTTGATGTCCTTAAGATCGGTATTGAGGTCCTCCAACCGCTGTTTTGCAAATTTAACCTCCTCGTCAATGTGAATTTCATTAGCCGCATTGATGAGTTCCCCGGTATTCTTGAAGAGCATCTTCCTGTTTACGCTTACGGGCGGCAGAAAGGACAGGTAATTCCTGAACCTGTTCAAGAGGGTGAATATTTCATCTTTTCTGTCGTCTGAAGTAATGTTATTCAGCTGGCTTCTTACTTCCTGGGAGATTTCCTCGAACTGTATTGATTTAAGGTCATGAAAAAACGTCAGGATTTCATCTCTCCTTGATTGGGATGCAATGACCATGACCTTGCTCATTTCCGTAGGTTTAAACATATCTTTAATCCCTTATGAGTTCTTCCAACTTCCTTATTGCCTCTTTGTAAAGATCATTTTCAGTTCCCGAATATTTCATGGATTCACACTCTTTAAGAGTGCTGTCTATCTCCTCTTTCCTTTTCTTTTCCATATTTTTCTTCATTAATGCAATCTGTTCTTCCCTCTCCAACCGCAGTTTTTCCCTGGTTGAGAGAATGGCTTCCTCAGCTTCCTTTTTTGTCTTGAGAAGGGATTCCCTGCACTTCGAGTCCGCCTCGGATATCTCATTCCTACTCTTTTCCTCAGCCTCTTTTATTGCCTTCAGTTCCTCTATTTCATTAACCATATATGATCACCATAATTGCCAGGAAGAGGATTATCACGACAGCCCTTACCACAAGCAGGAGATGCCTATACTTGAGGAATCTCTTCTGTGCTGGAGTTGTTGGCCTTGAATAATCTCTTTGTTTCATAGTACCATTGACATTAATCTATATCACCAGATGTTATTTTCTTTTTCACCATCTTCAGGGTTGTGAAGGTATCCCTTTCCATCTCATCCAACCTCATTCGTATGTATTTGGCCTGGGAAAGAAGATTTGGAATCAGGATATTTTCTATGGCGTTTGATCTCCTTTTTGTTTTATCTATCTCGTGGAGAAGGCGCCTCATGGAATTTTCCTTTTCTGCCACGTTGATCATGGATTTGAACAGCTTTTCAAATTTTGAAATCGCCTCATCTATTGGTACCGGAACAGATAAAGCCCGGTATTGTTCTGAAAGAACCGCCATTTCATAGTTGAGGTTCAGGACTGGTATCCTGACTCCCATAACGTTCTTTGGCTTTATTCCCACATTTGAGTCTCCAGACATATATGCGATTCTCTCGATGTTCATTAGTCCGGATGCCATCTCAGCATTAGTCATCGCCTCCAGAGCCTCCTCCACATCCTTCATCAGGCTTTCTCTCAAGCCTTTTATCTCAGAGGCAAGCTTGAGGAACTCCATGACAAGGGCGGATCTCTTCATTTTCAGGAGATCAAGGCCTCTCTTGGAGAGCTTGATCCTCTTCCTCAACTTTATCAGTTCAATCCTTGTGGGCCTGATTTCCATAGATGGCATTTTAGCTACTCTTCCATTTACCGTATTTTGAGAGATATTCCCTCTTGAGCCTCTTCATGTCCTCTTCGGGGAGGGTTGAAAGCAGATCATAACTGATATCGAGTGTTGCCTCAATTGTTCTGTCCTCGTTAAGCCCCTGTGCCACATACTTTTTCTCAAACTCCTCTGCAAACTTCAGGTAAAGTTTGTCGTTTGCGCCCAGAGATTCTTCACCGACGATTGCACTCAGTGATCTCAGATCCTTCCCGTTAGCATAGGCAGAATAAAGCTGGTCAGCCACGCCCCTGTGATCCTCCCTCGTTCTTCCCTTGCCTATACCCTGGTTCATAAGCCTTGAAAGTGAAGGCAGAACATCGACCGGCGGATTGATTCCCTTCCTTTGCAGATCCCTGCTCATTACTATTTGCCCTTCCGTGATGTATCCCGTAAGATCGGGTATGGGATTTGTAATGTCGTCTCCAGGCATGGTAAGTATTGGAATCTGGGTGATTGACCCGTTCCTGCCTCTTATTTTTCCTGCCCGCTCATAGATCATGCTGAGATCCGTGTACATGTAACCCGGAAACCCTCTTCTTCCGGGAACTTCCTCTCTTGCCGAGGAGATTTCCCTCAGGGCTTCACAGTAGTTTGTCATGTCAGTCAAAATGACAAGCACGTGATATTCACTGTGATAGGCAAGATATTCAGCCGCTGTCAGTGCAACCCTTGGAAGGATAATCCTCTCCATGGATGGATCTGACGACAGGTTGAGATAAATCGCCGCCCTGGAAAGGGCACCGGTATTCCTGAACTCATTGATGAAGTAATTAGCCTCCTCGCTTGTTATTCCCATTGCCCCAAATATAACTGCAAACCCTTCGTCTTTCCCAAGAACCTTTGCCTGCCTTGCAATCTGGGCTGCAAGCATGTTATGGGAGAGACCGGAACCTGAGAATATTGGAAGCTTCTGCCCCCTGACCAGTGTATTCATTCCATCTATTGTGGATATACCTGTTTGAATAAATTCAGATGGCTCTTCCCTCGAATAGGGGTTCATTGAGTTTCCCACAATCTCCAATTTCTCCTTTGAAACTATTGCCGGTCCCTGATCTATGGGTTCGCCAAGGCCATTGAAAATTCTTCCAAGTATTGAATCTGATACGGCTATTCTTGAGGCCTCTCCGGTAAACCTTACAACCGTCTGCTTGTTGTCTAATCCTGTGGTTGGGCCAAAGACCTGGACTACTGCCATGCCTTTCCTTGTATCCAGCACCTGGCCAGATCTTATCTGCCCATCAGGAGTTTCGATGGAGACCATTTCATTATATCCTGCGTTATCTATTCCCTCTACAAAGAGAAGCGGCCCGCTGATTTCCTTAATGCTTCTGTAACCTACCTTAACCATCTTAAACACCCTCTATGACCTTAGCAATTTCAACATTGATGCTCCCTTTCAGGTCATCATAATATTTCTGGAAATCGGGATCCTTTACCTCCTTCATTCTGGAAATCAGGTTCCTGCACTTCATGGCCTGTATTGCTGCCATCTGTGCTCCCTTGGAAATGGCTTGATCTTCCTTCTCCCCCAGATAAAGAATGCTCTCAAGCATTAGCTGCTGCTTTTTCATGGAACAATACTGGTCAACATCATCAAATGCGCTCTGCTGGAGGAAATCTTCCCTTATCATCCTTGCCGTGTCAAGAACAACCTTCTCCCTGTCAGGAAGAGCATCATAGCCAACCAGCTGGACAACCTCCTGAAGTTCGGCCTCTTTCTGCAGGATTGACATGGTGTTCCTGTAAATTTCTGGCCATTTTTCGGAAACATTCTTTGAAAACCATGGAAATAGCTCACTCTGGTATAATGAATAGCTGTTTAGCCAGTTAATGGATGGGAAGTGCCTTCTTGAAGCCAGAGAGGCGTCAAGGGCCCAGAACACCCTTGTTACCCTCAATGTGTTCTGGGAAACCGGTTCCGATATGTCTCCTCCCGGAGGGGAAACGGCTCCAACTATTGTTATTGAACCTATTCTTTCTGGAAGCCCGAAAACCATGGAGTTACCCGATCTTTCATAAAACTCTGAGAGCCTTCTGCCAAGATATGCAGGATATCCTTCTTCTCCCGGCATTTCTTCAAGCCTTCCTGAGATCTCCCTGAGTGCCTCCGCCCATCTTGACGTACTGTCTGCCATCAGGGCAATGCCGTAACCCATGTCCCTGTAGTATTCGGCAATAGTGATTCCGGTGTAGATGCTTGCTTCCCTGGCTGCCACCGGCATATTTGAGGTGTTGGCAATAAGTATCGTTCTTTCCATGAGTGGTTTGCCACTCTTTGGATCCTGAAGTTCAGGGAACGTTGTCAGGATTTCGGTCATCTCGTTTCCTCTTTCCCCGCAACCAACATACACAACAATATCACTGTCAGCCCATTTTGAAAGCTGATGCTGAACCACTGTCTTCCCGCTTCCAAATGGACCCGGAACTGCAACCGTTCCTCCCTTCGCTACCGGAAATAGGCTGTCAATAACTCTCTGCCCGGTGATTAATGGAATCTGTGGAGGCAGTTTCCCCCTGACTCTTCTTGAAACCCTAACAGGCCAGTCCTGTTTCAGGGTCAGATCAACAGTGCCTGATTCCGTCTTTAATTTTGCAATTGTCTCCATGATGGTGAAAGATCCTGATGATATTTCTGTTATTTCACCTGAAAGCCCAAGCGGGATCATTATCTTGTGGAGTATAAGTGAGGTTTCCTGCACCTGCCCAATTATATCGCCCTGGTTCACCTTTGTCCCCTTTGCAACCAGTGGTTTGAAATCCCATTTCTTGTTCTGGTCCAGAGGCGGGGCACTGTAACCCCTCATGATGAAATCCCCTGTTTTTTCCCTTATGACATCAAGGGGTCGTTGAATACCGTCATATATTGATTTCAGCAATCCCGGTCCAAGTTCAACAGACAGAGGCTTCCCTGTGGACTCAACGGGTTCACCTGGCCTGATCCCGGTTGTATCTTCATACACCTGGACGGTTGCCTGGTTACCTGAAATTTTTATGATTTCCCCCACCAATCCCATTTTTCCGACTTTCACGACATCATACATTCTTTGATTTTCTATGCCTTCAGCAATGACAACTGGCCCCGATACCCTAACAATTAATCCCATAATTTTCACCTGTTTAGATCTATTCCTAACACTCTCTTTGCCAATTCCGAGAGCGATTCTTCATTATTTACTCCCGGTAAAGGTATGAACATAATAAGCGGATTGGTTGATGTTTCCACTGTGGAAAGCAGTTTTCTGTCCATATGCTCCCTTAGTGATTCGGAAATAAATATCATGGAGTATTCCTTTGAAGAAATAAGGTTTATAAGCCTATCAACCCCCATTGTTCCTACCTCATCAAAGGAATCTGAGATACCTATGAGCTTGAATCCCAATGAGAGGTTCCTCTCCCCAATTACTGCAATCCTTCCCTTTCCACTTTCCCTAATCATTTTACACCA
This sequence comes from Thermoplasmata archaeon, assembly GCA_021827885.1. Next base: position 21,276 of record JAKAUD010000135.1, read on the forward strand.
TTATGAGCATGTCCCTTATTCTGGAGGATTCAAATCCGTACGCTTTACCGTTAATTATCTTCCTGATGTTATCCCTTTCATTCTCAGCCCTCAGCATTACAGAAAATATTGATCCAAGGGAGTTGCTTTGGGTGGATAATAACTGAATATAATTCCTGAGAATTGATCCCTGGATCTTCTGTTCAAGCGCAGTGATGCCTGTTTTACCGATTGTATCCTGATCTATGTTTATAGCTAACAGATCATTGATCATCTTCACATGATCATCATTGCCCTTGAGCTGGCCAAAAAATTCCTCAAGCCTAGAAATTCTTATATTTCCATTTGACAGGAGTCCCGGAAGCAATAGATCAAATGACATCTTGAGCGAGTTTCCTTTCATTAGTATCATGATATTTCTTTCATCTATTTTTGCCCTGAAATACCGCATTATGACTCCTTCATCGCCCCTGAAGAATTTTAGGGAATCCATCAGCCTTTCATACTGCATGATGTCTAGTGAATATAACAAAATTGAAAGGTCACCCGTCTTCCGGAATTCTTCCAGGTTTTTCATAATTTGAGCTCCATAGCCCATTTTCAACAGATATTTGGAAATGGATTCTATGTCGCCCTCCTCCGACATTATATTGTAATCTTCCTTTGTAAGAAGAGATGTTCTCACACCAATTGGAATGTTCTTGCTATTAACGAGGAATATATCAGATTCCGTTATGGACCTATTAAGGAATTTGGCCGTCAGGAGTGATTTTATGCTCTCAATATCCCACCTTGAAAGGTAGGCAGATATGAATGTCCTTGCAGATGGCGGTGTTCCCTCCGCTAGCCTTACTATAAGCTCTATCATTCTTCTGTTCGATGCAATTTCAACAAGAGCCTTGCCTTCGTAGGAATTGAAGAGATCTACAATGTCCTTCTTGAATGATGTTTCATTGAGTATCCTTATGATTTCCTCAAAGTTAGGAGCTTCGCTAATCCTGTAAAGATACTCATTGCTTAGAAGCTCTGTTTTAATAAGTCTGCTTCTTCCATAACTACCGGCAAAGGAAATCTCCATCAGTTTGCACCAATATTTTCAAGTATCATGGCTTCTAATTCCTGTCTTACTTCCTTGAACAGCCTGTCGACCCTGAAATCGATTATTCTTTCCCCGTTTGCTGAATTGCAAATTATCCCCAACCTGATAGCAGGATCTTTCTGAATCTTAATTTCCTTCATTTTTTTGCCCAGAATCTCTGCATCTTCCGGTGCGCATTTGACGATAAAATCCTTTCCCAGATCCCTTTCCGCAACCTTTAAAGAATCAGAAAGTATTGATTCATATTTATCGTTCCTTCTCAATTCCGGGAGCCTGATATTGAGATTTTCCAATAGACTGGAAACTATCTCCGTTTTCTTTTTTAAAATCATGGAGTTTTTTTCCATGTTAATAGAGTCTCTTTCCCTTCGCTCTGTTATCTCAAGATCGGAGGCAAGTTTGCTCTTAAATTCTTTCCTGATATTATCTATTTCTTTTTCAGAAGATTGCCTGATTGCCTCAAGTTCTTTATTACATTGAGTGTTAATGTAAGTTAATCTTTCTTGTTTTTTTTTCTCTACATCTTCAAGAATATCCTTAAGGGCCATCTAAACCGTCACAGAATTCCTGCCAATAATACATAACCCAGAACAAGACCTATGATCCAGAGTGTCTCCGGTATCACGAAAAAGAAGAGAACCTGACCAAATTTTTCAGGTTTCTCTGCTATTATTCCCATTCCTGCAGCCCCAATTCCCTGCTGCGCCATACCTGTACCTATGAGTCCACCCATAATTGCTATAGCTGCCGCAATAGCTACCAGAGGGTAACTTGAAGATGTAATCGCTACCATAAACTTACCTCAAGGCTAATTATGCTTACTTATTTAAAAGTGATTGTAAACGCCTTGAAAGTTTTGGGAAATGCTTGAATTAATATGATTTTGCATTTGTATGAATTGTAGATGTTTCCTTCAATTCTTGAGACAATTCTGACACAAACAGTCATCGAAGTGTGTTTTTAACAATTCAAGCCTTTCAACAGAAACTTTTTCAAAAGTGCACCAGCATGGAATCGTACCACAGCATTGGAATATTTCTCCGCATTTGCCACACTTCTTCTCTACCATTGCTTGATTAATTTCACCTGTATATATTAATTTCAAGATGCCTGGATAGAAAATAGCAAAAAATTTCAAACGACAATTAAATAATAATGGCGAGAATTGGTATTAATGGATTCAAAGGATGGCCAGATATTGAATTACCTGCTCAGGAATGGCAGGGATAAAGTTTCTGATATATCAAGAGAACTGAATATTCCAAGAATTACAGTTCATGAGAGAATTGAAAGGATGAAGCAGAACAATATAATAAAGGGGTTTTCCGCTATCCCGAACTATTCTCTTCTTGGGTATGATGTAACGGCATTTATTCTAGCATCGTTTGACCCAAAAGCAGGGGTTTCACAAAGGAAGCTTGCCTTAAACATTTCAAAGATTGAAGGTATTTCTGAAGTGCATATTATTGCAGGGGAGTGGGACATGCTGATAAAGGCCAGAGTGAAATCAACCAGGGATCTGGGAAAAATAGTGCTGGAAAAATTGCGGGAAATGGATGGAATAGCGAGGACCGCAACATTGAATGTTTTTGAATCTATTGAGGATCACGGTGTTTTATTATGAATGTACAGGAAGATAATGGAAGAATATTGAGATTGGATAATGGAAGAGCCCGATGGTTGATATTCAGCAACCAGAAGAGAATGAATTCAATTTCAGGAGAAATGGCAGATGAACTATACCGGGAATTGGAAATTGCAGAGGAAGATAAGAATATAAGAATAATACTCTTGAGAGGAGATGGAACTAATTATTCATCAGGAGCAGATCTCAGCAAGTTTGAGGTTGGAAATGTAGAAATGGCAAAGAAATTTAGGAACTCCATGAATAAAGTAGTCCTTAAGATGAATTCAATCAAGAAACCAGTTATTGCAGTTCTTCATGGATATGCCATGGGTGGTGGCCTTGAAATTGCAGAGTCTGCTGACATCAGAATTTCAGGTTCCGGAGCAAAAATAGGACAACCAGAAATTAAGATTGGGATAAACGCTGGGGCTGGTGGCAATGTGGTGCTTCCAAAACTCATTGGAAGAGGAAAAGCGTTGTATATGATGCTCACCGGGGAAATAATAGGTGCGGATACAGCCTTAAAATGGGGTTTAATTGATATGATATTTAATGATGATATACTATTTGAAAAATCATTAGAAATAGCTGAAAAAATTTCAGGCATGCCTGAAGAGACAGTTTCAATTTGCAAAAAAAACGTCTATTCTTCGGAAAATTTAGGAATAAATGATGCCCTCAAACTTGAATCAGATGGATTTGTTGAACTTTTCAAATCTGAGGAAACAATGGAAAGAATATCAAGATTCCTGAAAAGAAATGAAAATTCTAAAAATTAATGATATTATTAAAGATACGGGATCATGTCCATAGATATCCAGATGAGAATGAAGAAGCAGGCTGAGCTTGCATACGTGAAAGAGAGAATTGAACAGATAAAGCAGAATATGAATGAACAGGGATTTAACAAATATGAATATGACAAGTTAATAAAGAAAAAGGAAGAGATTATGAATGCAATGAACTAGGGGGAGAGGGGTGTGTTTCCTATGGAACCATTTTAGGCCTGGATACCTCTGCAATGAATTTATTTTCTCTTATCTGTATCATGACCTTTATTCCAGATTTGCTGCTTTTTTTCTCGATAAATCCAAGCGCTATGCCTCTGCTTAATGTTGGTGATATCGAACCACTTGTTACAAACCCAATCTTTGTTCCGTCATTCAGGTAAATTATATTTCCATTCCTTGGGATTCCTTTTCCTTCTATCATAAAACCACGAAATATCTTGTCATGAACTCTTGATTCAATACTTTTTCTTCCAATATAATCATGCTTATTTGTCATTATAAAAGAGATAGAACATTCAACTGGATCCCTGTTGTTATCAAAATCCTGTCCTGATAGAAGCATTCCTTTTTCCATTCTTAAAGTATCCCTTGCCCCAAGTCCACAAGGACCTCCACCAATTAATTTTAATTCTTCTACTATTTTATTCCATAATTCAACTGCATTATTGTTCTTGACAATTATCTCAATGCCTTTTTCCCCTGTATAACCGGTACCAGAAACCATCTTACCATCAATAGAACCTGAAAATGTGAAAGGTTGCTGGAATTCTATCCCTATTTTCTTTGCTATTTCTTCTGATAGTGGTCCCTGTAAAGCAAGACATGATAGTTCACTTGATAAATTGCTTAATTTAACATTATAACCTTCTGAATTTTCTTTCATCCAGTTATATATTTTTTCTGTTGTGGAAGCATTTGGAACAGTTAGGAAATCATTCTCACTCAATCTATATATTATAGTATCATCAATAATATATCCATCATTATTAAGAAATGCCGTATATAAGCACGTTCCAATTTTCATATCAGAGATATTTGATGGTAATATATGCTCAAGAAAATTTATTGAATCTTTTCCGGAAATAATAATATCACCCATATGGGATACATCAAACACTCCAGCTGCTTTTCTTACATAATTATGTTCAGTTATTATTGAAGAATAATAAAGCGGCATATCCCATCCGTGGAAATCAACTATATGGGCATTCAATTTTTCATGCTCCTTAAAAAGTACTGTCTTCATTCACCTAACACCTCTATTCCTTCTCCACTGGAAATGTACCCCTCTCCCCCTATCATTCCCATAAACATTTCATGGATTCTTGTATCTTCTGTTAACTCTGGATGGAATGTCATTCCAAGGGCAAATCTGGAATAAATCATAACAGGCAATTCCCTGTAATAAGCAAGAACACTTGAATTTCCAACATTTTTTATTACGGGCGCCCTGATAAAAACACCCTTCACATTCCCAATTCCTTTAATGTTCACATCATCAATGAAGGATTCTCCCTGCCTGCCATAACCATTCCTTAATATTTCAGAGTCAAGAAGCCCCAATCCTTCAACTCTTGGATCATTTGTATTTTTAGATAGCAAGATAAGACCGGCGCATGTTCCCATTACAGGAAACCCGTCCTTGAATTTCTCCTTGATTCGATTGTATATATTATATTCTTTAATAAGTTTATAAATAGTTGTGCTTTCTCCTCCAGGGATAACAAGGCCATCCACTGAATCAAGTTCAACCTCCTTTCTAATTAATTGGACCTGAACGTTTTTTCCTTTCCCGGAAATTCTGGTAAACATCTCTAGATGTTCCTGGACGTCCCCCTGGAACCCTACAATTCCTATTTTCACCATGGATAATGGCAGTTAAAGATAAATTAGTTTGGCAAATTGAAGGTTTCTTTTATACTGAGAATCTCACTTATACAATTCAATATATTTGTAAGCCTCAAAGTCGCCATAGCAGTACTTTACCTTTTTATGATTTATTTTGAGTTCTTTTACATCCTCAATTATTTTATTACTATCCTCATTCTTTATGATCGCGCGATAAATCAGTTCTGCTAACTGCTTCATTTCGGATTTATCAAATCCCAGCCTGGTTACTTCCTGGGTTCCTATTCTTATTCCGCTGGGATCCTGGGACTTCTTATTATCATCCCATGGAAGAAGGTTTTTATTCAGTACTATATGGCACTTTTCCAGAAGTTCAGCAACATTTTTTCCTCCACCATTCTTCCTAACATCAGCAACAAGCGTGTGCGATTCTGTAAATCCTCTCTCTTCTCCAAGAACCTTGAATCCAAGGGAATGAAGTTCCTCTGCAAGCGTTTTGGCATTTTGGATAATCTTTTCAGCGTAATCAGCTCCATAATCCAACGTCTCTGAAAGAGTTATTCCCAATGCAGCCATTGTATTCAGGTGATGATTGCTTAAAACCCCTGGAAAAACCCCTCTCTGCACCTTTTTCCATGTATCATCATCGGTGTTTCCAATCACAATGCCGTGCTGTGGTCCGGGAAGGGTTTTATGAGTGCTGCCAGTTATTACATCTGCACCTTCCCTTAATGGATCCTGAAACTTTCCTCCAGCAATCAGGCCAAGAACATGAGCACCATCATACCATACCTTTGATCCTATTTCCTGGAAAGTATCCCTGAGTTCCTTTAATGGTGCCGGAAAGAGGAAAACAGACTGACCCACCAGTGCAACTTTTGGTTTTTCCTCCTTAAGCATTTTAATTGAAGCATCAACATCAATGCTCATAGTATTCTCATCAAACGGGTAGTTGTGAATGTCAAGGCCCCTGAAACCAAGCGTGCCAAACTTTGCGGCACTAATGTGCCCACCACCTGACAGATTGGGCGCTGCTATTTTTTCCCCCGTTTTCAGAAGGGCAAAAGTTACTGCCTGGTTTGCGTTTGTTCCGGAAACTGGTCTCGGATCAGCCTGTGGAGCTTTAAAAACTCTCTTGGCAAGTTCTGTGACCTTTTCTTCCATTATATCGACGTAGTAGTTACCCTGATAGTACCTATGGTGTGGGAGACCCTCTGCATATCTAAAACCAAAATCAGTGAGAAGCATTTCCATTGCTAAGGGGCTCATAATATTTTCAGATGCAATGAGGGGGATGCTATCCTCAAAAAACTTGTTGTTTTCCATCGCGGTTTTCCGTATTTCCATGGCTTCCTTTATATTGGAATTCATGCACAAATATGCTGTAAGTCTATTTTTATATTCCTCTAATCGCAGGAAATATTAAGTATGTGTCGAAAAGTATTGAATATTTGACAATATTTATGACTCAAAAGAATATTCAATTCAGCCGCGATGATGAATAACTCCTGGCTGATCAATGATGCTTGACGGGCAATCTGAGCGGTTCCTATCAATTAGCAATGAAAACTGAGAAAACGAGAAAAATAGTTAATTTGTTTAGAAAAGATTGGGTTTGAAAAATTATGCACAGCCGCAACCGCAGCCATCTTCGGAACTTTCCTTCATCTGGTGGCCATGTCCGTGTCCGCTTCCACACCCGCATCCTTGCTTTGGTTCAGCTGAAGCGTTTCTCCCACAACCGCATCCCTGATGCATGTTTTCATGATTATGTTTTGCTTCCATTTCTTATCATCTCAATAATTCAAACTGATATTTAAAACATGATTATGGATCGTGGCGACATTCTTTGGGTCCACAAACAGTAATCTTCCGGATCATAGTGCGACGAAACTCACTGAAAAGATGGAGAATGCCAGTCGATTTATATTGAATATAAACCCTCAAAAAATCTATTTATAAACTATAAGAAATGATAATTTAGGAGAGTATTATTCTATCCCTAAAACTTTTGGCGTGAAGCCACAAAATTAATTCTTTGGATAGAAGGATGTGAGCTTAACCCTACCCTCTTTGTCGTAGATGAAAGTCTGATCCTTTTCATCAAGGGTCTTCTTATGGGTTCCATCACAATAAGGTTTATTTGCAGATAGGCCGCATGCGCATATATGTACTTCCTGTTCGCCAACTTTTATGGCATATGGAACATTCCTTTCATGCAATACAATTCTTGCCATGGTTTACTAATTCGAATCGACTATTTTAACAATTATAAGTGAAAATCGCAAAAAAAATTAGGGATGGCCCCTCGCTCTAAAACAAAGCAATATCTGAGATCTACCTCACTCTCTCGAGCGAGAATGATCCAAGATCAAAGGATGTAGGTCTTGCGTATACCTCAATCCATTCTCTGGATTTGACATTTCCAAGACCTACTATGCGGACATATTGCTTTGAATTTGCAATCTTGAATTCTATGGCACCATCCATCATGTAGCTTATTGTCTCATACACCTTCTGTTCAAAGAGCCCATCTTCAAGAAGGTACATTGCAGTGCCATTTTCTGCCTTTCTCTTTTGAACAAATTGTTGAATAAACCTCATGAGAAGTTTCTCGTCAAGTTGTGGAATATAGGCAGTTAGCGAGACAAACAACATCCTGTAATAACCAAAGGATGCTTCCATCTCTGCTGCAATTCCATCAAGCGCCTTCATCAATGAACTCACATTTGAGACATTATCGATCACAATTGCATACTTAGATGGAGAAGCCATCTGGATTGATTTTGAATAAAGATCAATAAATCTCAAGATTTTTCGTTCTTCCATTCGGTCTATAAGCGAAATATCCTCATCCAGAATCCTCGCCATTTCTTTTTTTATGTTCCTGATATCCTTATCTGCTGCAATTATTACTATTGGCACACCTTCCGTGATGGATTGCGCTGCAAAATTATATGCAAGGGTTTCCTTGCCGGAGAATGGCGGTCCAAAAAGGACAAGATTGGAAGAGACAGGAATTCCCCCAAGCATTAATTCATCAAATTTCTTGATCCCCGATGAAAGGCGATCTTCAATAGTTTTCCTTTCTGTGTTATTTATAATTGCAATATCCTCAATAATTGCAGCCTTTTTTGCGGAATCTACCTCTAAGGAAAGGCTCTTGAGCTTAACAAGGATATTATCAAGTTCCCTTTGTTTCTCCTGAGCCTTCTGAACATCCTTGGCCAAAGCATTCCTTAAACTTTCCAATTCCTGTATTTTTTCTATTATTTCATCCGTTTCCATTTCACTCAATTACTTTCACCATTATTCCATGTTCCGGATACTACCCATGGAGGTTCGGAAGGGTTCAAGGGTTCCATCCCCTTCACTATGTGTTCATCCAGAACCTTTTCATCCAATTCGATTCCTAGTCCAGCTTTCCCCGAAAGCTTGAAATTTCCATTTTCCCTTTCATATCCAGATTTAATTATGCGTCTTTTCCATTCGGGCCAGAACTCCTCAAAACTTTCCTGAACAAGGAAGTTATGCATGGCAATATCAACATTCAGAGTTGCTGCGGTTTGTATGGGGCCAAAGGCATTATGGGGAGCGACTGGAATTCCTCTGGAATCTGCGATCGCATATATGTTTCTCAACTCAGATATTCCTCTGCAGTTGGTAACATCAGGTTGGATGATATCAACTTTCTCACCATAAATGTTACGGGCGAAATCCCTTGCATTCAAAATCCTTTCACCAAGCGCAACCGGAGTTGAAATTCTTGATCTTAGCAGTGGGAGCATGTCTTCAAGTTCGGGATGAAGTGGCTCCTCAAAGAATGTACATGAATACCTGTCAAGTTCTGCACAGGCTTTCACGGCAGCATCCATAGAAAAACGCCCATGGAACTCTATTAGTAGATCCAAAGAGAACCCAAATTCATTTCTCATGGCTTCCACGATAGCAGAGGCTTTCTCAAGGTTTTCCCTGCATATCTGGTCGAAAGAATTGCCAAATGGATCAAATTTAACTGCGGTTATTCCTTTGTTAACGGCAATCTTTGCCTTGTCAACAAAATCATCAGGAGTTTTGCATCCAGAATACCATCCGTTTGCGTAAATTCTCACCTTATCTCTAACCGGTCCGCCTATGAGCTTATAAATTGGTTGGCCAGTATATTTGCCTATGATATCCCATGAGGCAATGTCAAAGGCACTTAGGGCGGAAGTAGCTTCCATTGATCTGCTGAGATAAAAGGAATTCTTGTAAAATTCCATAGTGTTTTTTCCCAGGGAAAAAACATCTTTTCCCTGAAAACACCTTTTAACTTCATTAAGGCTCTCAAGGACCGGAAGGGTCATCAGGGTCGTTGGCGCCTGTCCATACCCTACCTCCCCATCATCTGTTGTTAAGCGAAGTAATATCATGGTTGAGCTCCAGGGAGACGATAATTCACCGGATAGATCACCCACTTCAATAATGTCTATGTCCCTAATTTTTTGCGCCATATATTACTAATTGATCATGAGCCTTAAATTTAACTATTATCATCTGAATCGTCTCAGAAAAGACGATGAAATCATTATCCGCTCCAATACCTCAAAGTCTTTTTTCTATTTCTAAAGAATTCAGTCTCTGTTATAAAGGACTTAATTCTACAAAGATTATTTCTACTCTCTTAAAATTACCACATATGTCTGAATATGCTATTATTAAGGAATTAGAGGTTAGAGGAAAAAAGTACAGGTATTTTTCAATTCCGGAATTGGAATCGAAAAGCCACAAAGTTTCCAGGTTGCCATATTCATTGAGGATAGTTCTCGAATCTGTTATAAGAAATTCAACGAAGGGATTATCTAACGATAAGGACATTGAAAATATTTTATCATGGAAATCAGGGGAACCTGAAGAATCAGAGATACCTTTCACCGTCTCAAGAGTATTGATGCAGGACTTTACCGGCATCCCGGCAATTGTCGATCTTGCAGCCATGAGGGATACTGTAGTAAGGTTGGGAAAGAATCCAGAACTCATTGAGCCAGAGGTTCCGGTAGACCTGGTAATCGATCATTCAGTGCAGGTGAATTATTTTGGGAATAAGGATTCTTTTGAGAAAAACATTGAAGAGGAATTCCGGAAGAACGAAGAGAGATACAGGTTCCTTAAGTGGGCACAAGGAAGCATGAAGAACCTGAGGATTGTTCCGCCATCCACTGGAATAGTTCATCAGGTAAACCTTGAATACCTGGCAAAACTGGTATATACTAGGTTGGAAGACGGTATAGAATATGCTTATTTTGATTCACTAGTCGGAACTGACTCTCACACTACAATGGTTAATGGACTTGGTGTAGCAGGCTGGGGTGTAGGTGGAATAGAGGCAGAAGCTGCAATGCTGGGGCAACCGGTAACCTTCCAGACACCAAAGGTAGTTGGGGTTAATATTCACGGCACCCTGAAATCGGGGGTGACAGCAACCGATCTTGTGCTCACAGTGACAGAACTTTTAAGGAAAGCAAACGTGGTAGGGAAATTCGTGGAGTTCTATGGAAACGGTATCAGGAACCTTCCACTTCCTGATCGTGCAACGGTATCAAACATGTGTCCAGAATACGGAGCAACAATGGCCTTATTTCCAGTGGACGATGAAACACTTTCATATTTGAGAATAACCGGAAGATCTGAGGAACAGATTGAACTGATAAAGAAGTATTTTGAAGCCCAGGGATTGTACGGATATACAGGAGGGGCCGAATATTCAGAGATGATTGACGTAGATCTTGATAGTGTTGTTCCGGTAATTGCAGGACCAAAATTGCCACAGCAAAAAGTTCAGTTGAGTGAGGCCTCGAGAAGTTTCCTTAAATTCATGGAGGAGACAGGAACAGCGAAGCAGGTTGGCAAGGGACAAACAGTGCAGGTGAACCTGAGGTCAGAAGCGATAAATATAGCAGGAAAAGAACAAAAATTGACTGAGGGAGATGTGGTCATTGCCGCGATTACAAGCTGCACCAACACGAGCAATCCAAGAGTTATGATTGCGGCAGGATTGCTTGCAAAGAAGGCCATAGAAAAAGGATTGAGGGTATCTCCAAAAGTTAAAACAAGCCTTGCTCCAGGTTCCCGGGTGGTGACGTTATATCTTCAAAAGAGCGGGCTGCAAACCTATCTTGACCAGCTTGGTTTCTATCTTGTGGGATACGGTTGCACCACATGCATTGGAAATTCTGGGCCACTTCCGGAGGCTATTGAAAAAGCAATAGAGTCCGAAAATCTTGCTACAGTGGCTGTGCTTTCAGGAAACAGAAATTTCGAAGCAAGGATTCATAAAAGCGTAAAGGCAAATTATCTGATGTCGCCTCCACTGGTGGTTGCTTTTGCACTGGCTGGCAAAATAACAATAAATATGGAAAAGGAGCCTATTGGCATCTCCAGGGACGGGAAGGAAGTTTATCTCAGGGATATCTGGCCCGAAGAGAGCGAGATATCAAGCATAATCCAGCGAGACATTACGGATGAAATGTATACTTCAAATTACAGGAATATCGGAAATTTCAGCAAAATGTGGAATGAACTGGAAGCCCCTTCAGGGAATATCTATAAATGGGATTCCAGAAGCACATATATCAGGAACCCACCATTCTTTGATAACTTCACTCAAAAGCAAGATAAAGTACAAGGAAACTTTAAAGACTTATGGGTTCTTGCGGCTCTCGGCGACTCCGTAACAACAGATCATATCTCTCCAGCTGGAAACATTTCAAAAGACAGCCCAGCTGGAAAATATCTGGCGGCGCATGGTGTTTCCTACGAGGACTTCAATTCATTTGGATCCAGGAGAGGAAATCATGAGGTTATGATGAGGGGAACATTTGGAAACAACAGGATCCAAAACCTGCTAGTAGACAAACCAGGACCCTTCACCAGAAAATATCCTTCCGGTGAGGTAGCATGGATATTTGATGCCTCCCAGGAATATTCCCAGAAGAATGCTGGGAGCATAGTCATTGCGGGGAAAGAATATGGTACAGGTTCATCAAGGGATTGGGCTGCGAAGGGTCCTCATCTCCTTGGGGTCAAGGCAGTGGTCGCAGAGAGTTATGAAAGGATACACAGAAGTAACCTGATTGGAATGGGAGTGCTTCCATTACAGTTCAAGAAAGGAAGGGATTTCAAGTCCCTGAATATGGATTGTTCAAAACCAGTAAGTGTTTCCGTCGAAAATATAGGGCAGCCTTCATCAACAGCAACGATGTTATATACAGATGCCCAGGGAAAGGAATTGAAGGAGGCATTAGTCTCCAGATTGGATACCGACATTGAATGCAAATATTTTGGAAACGGGGGAATTCTTCAATTCGTAATGAGGAGGTTAATCTCCCAATAATCATTTAATTACTTTTCCCGTTGCAATAAACCATAGATAAAGGTCAAGTATCCCGGGTTTGAGGTTGAATTCGCTGCTTTTTTCCAAGATTTCTCTTTCATATTCATAATATTTTGAAGGGGATGTTATTTTTTTTGGCTCCTTATCATCCGATAGCATCCTCAGTATGTGCTTATCAAGGATTGCAAAATCGAATACGCCAACATTCCTCAAAAAATGTGAAGCCTC